>JAJZSH010000019.1 GCA_021822005.1 Deltaproteobacteria bacterium
AAGATGCTGCCCCACGCCCTGTTGTTCATCAAGGCAGAGACCGGGATAGACATAGCCCTGCAAGGCCCCATTAGTGCCGGGCACCGGCAGGGAGGCAGGCACTTGGCCGAACTGGGCCGGAGTGATGTTTTTTTGTTCCCAGCGCGCCTTCAGACCGGCCATTTGTCCCGGGCTAAAGACCTCGGCCTGACCCGCGGACCTGCCTTTTAACTCATTGAAATCCCTGGTCACGGTGACGATTTCGCCCTGCCCGTCCAGGAGACAGAAGCGAAACCTGAGATGGGGCGGCAAATCGGCCAGGGGCCAGTCCCGACCACCAATACGGAGCTTGAAGGAATCGGCGATCACCTGTTCCAAAGCCCGGTACAGGGAACCACGGCCAAAAGGCAGATCCCGGATAATCTCCGCCGCGGTTTGGGGAATGGGCACCAGCTGTCGGCGCAAAGCCTTGGGAAGCCCCTTGAGCAGAAAAACCACTTTTTCGGCAAGCAGGCCCGGCACCAGCCATTCAAAAAGCTCATGACCCAGATGCGGCGCCAGACTCAGGGGAATACTGGCAGTCACCCCGTCGTCCTCCTCCCCGGGGGCAAACCGGTATGACAGGGCCAGCTCACCCTCGCCCGCCGCCAGGGCAAGGGGGAACTGCTCCAGGGCCGCGGCCTCGGGCAGCAGTGTTAGCGGCGATTGCCGGCGGATATCATCGGCGGTCATAGTGAGCTGCGTCTGTCCGCCGGGAGTTTTCAGCCACTGGTTAAGGCTTCGCTGGTCGCGCACCTCCGGGCCAAGACGTTCTTCGTAGAAATCAAAGAGGGCCTGATCATCCACCATGATGGTGCGCAACCGCAGCCGGTCTTCCATGTCCTGAAGCTGTGCCGCCAGCGCCGTGTTTGCGGCAAGGAAGGGATACTCCCCCTTCAGCTCCCCCTCAACCAGGGCGGACTGGATAAAAATCTGCCGCGCCTCCTCCGGCTCGATCAGGCCGTAATTGACCTTGCGCCTCGGCACGATAACCAGCCCGAACAGGCTGACCTTGGCAAAGGCGACCACCTGGCCCCGCCCTTTTTCCCAGTGGGGTTCGGAGTACGACGAGCGGCACAGCCCCCCGGCCAGGGGCTCGATCCACTCGGGCTCGATCCCGGCAACGGTCCGGGCGTAGAGGCGCGAGGTCTCCACCAGCTCGGCGGCCATGAGCCAGTCGCCGGTCTTGCCGAACTGGCTTGAGCCGGGGAAGATCATGACCTCCCGGCCTCCCCCGGTCAGGTAAAGATTCTTCCCCTTCTTCACCGCGATGTTCCTGAGGTTGCCGCTCAAGATCGCCCGATGGATGGCCTCGGTCGAGGCGGGCTGGGTGTTCATGGCAAAGCCGGGCTCCTCGGCAAGCACCTGAGAGATCTGCTCGTGGATATCGCGCCACTCCCGCATTCGCAGGAAGGAAAGATAGTGGCTCACACAGAACTTGCGCATCCTCGAAAGGCTGTGCAGCTTGTCAAAGGTGGCGTGGTACCCGTCCCAAAGGGCGAGAAAGAAAAGAAAATCCGAGGGCGTCTTGGTAAAGCGGGCGTGGGCCGCGTCCGCCGCCGCCTCCTTGTCCACCGGCCGGACCCGCGGGTCCTGAATGCTCAAGCCCGCGGCGATGATTGTCACCTCCCGCAGGGCGTTGTGGTCACGGGCCTCGATGATCATCCGGGAGATTCTCGGGTCCAGGGGCAGCCGGGCCATGAGCCTGCCGTGCGCGGTGAGGCGGCGCTGCCGGTCCAGGGCGCCAAGCTCGGTGAGCAGGGCATAGCCGTCCTGGATGGCCCGGCCCGAAGGCGGGTCGAGAAAGGGGAACCTGGCCGGATCGCCCAGCTTGAGGCTGGTCATCCGCAGGATAACCTCGGCCAGATTGGTCCTCAGGATCTCGGGCGGTGTGTATTCGGGCCGGTTGAGATAATCCTCCTCGGCATAGAGGCGGACGCAGACCCCTGGCCCCACCCTGCCGCAGCGGCCCTTGCGCTGGTCGCAGCTCGCCCGGGAAACCGGGACGATGGGCAGCTTGCTGGTCCGGGCCCGGACATTGTAGCCGGCCAGGCGGGCCAGGCCGGTATCGACCACATAACGGATGCCGGGCACGGTGATGGAGGTTTCGGCCACGTTGGTGGCGACCACGATCTTCTGGCCTTTTACCGGCTGAAAGATCTTTTTCTGGTCGCCGGGCGAGAGCCTGCCGAACAGGGGCAGCACCACGGGCGCGGTTTGCCCCCGCCCCTTGCCCAGCCTGGATTGCAGCGTTTCCACCGCCTCCAGGATATCCCGCTCACTGGGCATGAAGACCAAAATGTCGCCCGGCCCTTCATTCTCATGCAGGGCGCAAACCGCCTCCACCGCCTGGTCCACATAGCTCTGCTCCCCTTCCTCCTCCTTTTCCGGGTCCAGGGGCTGGTAGCGGACCTCCACCGGATAGGTCCGGCCCGACACCTCGATCACCGGGGCATTGCCGAAATGCTTGGAGAACCGGGCCGTGTCGATGGTGGCCGAGGTGATCAGCACCGAAAGATCCGGGCGGCGGGTCAGGAGTTGCTTGAGCAGACCGATAAGAAAATCGATATTGAGGCTCCGCTCGTGGGCCTCGTCGATGATGATCGTATCGTAGGCGGAAAGATTGCCATCGTGGTGCGCCTCGGCCAGCAGGATGCCGTCGGTCATGAATTTGAGGCGGGTGTTCCGGCTGGTCTGATCCTTGAAGCGGATCTTGTAGCCCACCAGATCAGCCTGGGGCCCGAGCTCTTCGGCAACCCGCTCGGCCACGGCAATGGCTGCGATCCGCCGGGGCTGGGTGCAGCCGATCCGCTTGCGCCGGCCGCGACCGGCCTCAAGGCACATCTTGGGCAGCTGGGTGGTTTTGCCGGAACCGGTGTCCCCGGCAACAATCACCACCTGGCTGGTGCGGATCGCCCGGACGATCTCCTGCCGGTGCGCCACGATGGGCAACTCGTCAGGGTAGTGCATGTTCCCTTCATTTTCCCTTATCACTGGGGCATGTTCCTTCGCCGTTGACACTGCCGGCTTTCCACGCCGGACAATGGCTTGGCGGCGTACATTCCGCGCGACTCATTCACCACGCCCGGAGGAATATTTTTTTCTTTTCTTCAAGAAGAATGCTGAACAGTCCGAAAATAATGTAGAATTTTTAAAATTCCGAAAGTACAATACTCTCCAGTCTCGTAAAAAACACAGCGACTTTACATACAATTTCAGCAATAATACAAATTATTCTTCTAAAACCGCAGAAAAGAACTCGACAATACAAGCAGAACAAACGAAACTCGGCAACAGACTGACAGGCTCTATGTGGCAAAACCCGCTATCAGGCGAGGAAGAGAGGACAAGGAGGAAAAGGATGACGGAACAAATGGGAAACATTGACAATGCCATTGAAGCATCACAAAAAACCGTTGTCTCCCGTGAAAAGGAGACCGGCGAGGATGCCGAACGCCCCAAGGGTCCGGTGGGCCTCGATATCGGCACCAGCCATATCGTCATGGCCCAGAACAAGGGCAAGAACATCCACACCATCAAGCAGCTCAACGCATTTTTCACCATCCCCTACTCAAAATTCACCAAGAAGATCCTGGTGGACAACGAGGTGACCTTTTTTGAAAAGGGTGAGATGTTTTACATCCTCGGTTATTCGGCCGAGAACTTCGCCAACATGTTCAACACCAACACCCGGCGCACCATGGAAAAAGGGTTGCTCTCCGCCCGCGAGGACGAGGGGATCAATGTGCTCCAGGCCATCATCGGCACCCTGATCAAGAGGCCCAAGAACCCCGGCGAGGTCATCTGCTTCAGCATGCCGGGCACCCCGGTTGACAGCGGCCAGTCCGTAGTCTACCACGAATCCATCATCAAGATGTACCTGGCCACCCTGGGCTACAACCCGATTTCCATCAACGAGGGGCTGGCCACGGTCATGGCCGAACTGGCGGAAGACAACTTCACCGGCATCGGCATCAGCATGGGCGGCGGCATGTGCAACATCTGCCTGGCCTATCTCTCCGTGCCGGTCATCACCTACAGCATCCAGAAAGGCGGCGACTACATCGACCAGATGGTCGGGGTCTCGGTGGGCGAACCGGCCACCAAGGTCAAAACCATCAAGGAAAGCACCTTCCGGCTGGCCAAACCCCCGAAAAACCGGATCGAGACCGCCCTGCACATCTATTACGACGACCTGATCCACACCCTGCTGCACAGTCTCCAGGACGTGCTGCACTCTTCCGACAAGATTCCGAAGATCGCCAAGCCCATCCCCATCGTGCTGGCAGGCGGCACCGCCCTGCCCAACGGCTTCAGGGAGCACTTCGAGAAGGCGCTGAAGGAGTTCAACCTGCCCATCGACATCTCCGAGGTCAGGATTGCCGAAGATCCCCTCAACACCACGGCCAAGGGCGCCATGGTCATGGCGCTTTCCGAAGAAATCTAGTACCTTGTAACGTTTTTCATTTCGCATCCACCTCCCTTGACGGGAGAGGGTTAGGGGGTGGGTGAAGCAACAATTGGGCGTCTGCATGACGACTCCCCCCCACCCTAACCCTCCCCCCCAAGGGGGGGGGGAACTAATTTGAGTGTCGATTTAAGTGTTACAATGTACTACCCCTCCTCATACACCTCGGTAACGGTCATTTTTTCGCTGGCCTGAGCGTGTTTCCGATGGAACTCGTACATGGCCATGGCCACATTCCGCGCATCAACAACTGTTTTTTCGATTGCGGCAGTACGCCAGAGTTCAGGCCCCCCAACCTTGAATTTTACCACGAACCTGCGCATTCCCCCTCTCCTTTTGCCTGTAAATTCCTCGGGCAGTTCCCCCCGAACTTCCCCCAGTTGACACATGCTACCCAATCCATTTGTATCGCATTATCCCCCCCCTCTGGTCAACCCCTAAAAAATACCAGTCCCGGGGCCACGATTTCCACCGGGGTCGCCCTCCCGCTTCCTGCCCGGACACTCACAAAAAAACACTACAAATATGTGAGATACCAACATGCATTTTACATATTTGTCCATGAATCCCAGCCGGACGAATCACGCACAAGCAGCAAAAAACGGCACACATTCAGCAAGAAGACAAACACCGCGATCGTGGCACGATTCTCGCAAATCGTCCAGAGGTCCACCACACCACATCAATCCGGAACTCTAAGGAGATACCATGCACCACCGTTTTCTCGCCATACCCTGCACCGGCCTTGGCCTTGCCCTCCTCCCTGGCCTTGCCCTGGCTGCCGACAGCCAATGCGTGGACAGCGGCACCACGGCCTGGATGCTGGTCTCTACAGCCCTGGTACTGCTGATGGTGCCTGGACTGGCCATGTTTTACGGCGGTCTGGTCCGCACCAAGAACGTCCTGGGCACCATGATGCACAGCTTTGTTTCCATGGCGGTGATCGGCGTGCTCTGGGTGGTCTGCGGCTACAGCCTCACCTTCGGCAAAAGCATTCTTGGCGGCGTCGTCGGCTGGAACCCGGATTACTTCCTGCTGGGCGGAATCGACGACACGATCACCAACGGCGTGCCCGAGTATGTCCTGGCCATGTTCCAGGGCAAGTTCGCCATCATCACCCCGGCCCTGATCAGCGGCGCCCTGGCCGAACGGGTCTATTTCCGGGGCTACATCCTCTTCATCGTCCTCTGGTTCCTCTTTGTTTACAGCCCCCTGTGCCACTGGATCTGGGCCCCGGACGGCTGGCTGTTCAACGCCGGCGCCAACGGGGTTATCGATCTGGCAGGCGGCCTGGTCATCCATGTCTCCGCTGGAGTCAGCGCCCTGGTGGCCGCCCTGTTCCTCGGTCCGCGGCGGGGATATCCGAAGGCCGCCATGCACCCGAACAATCTGGTCATGACCATGATGGGCGCGGGTCTCCTCTGGGTCGGCTGGTACGGCTTCAATGCCGGCTCCACCGTGCAGAGCGGCCTGGAAACAGCCCGCGCCCTGACAATGACCCAGATCTCGGCGGCAAGCGGGGCGCTGACCTGGCTGATCATCGAGGCCATCGCCTTCCGCAAGGCCACCTCTCTGGGCTTTGTTTCCGGGATCCTCGCCGGTCTGGTGGTGATCACCCCGGCCGCCGGGGTGGTGCAGCCTCTGGGGGCTCTCACCCTCGGCGCAGCCTCTTCGATCCTCTGCTACTTCGCCCTGACCATGAAGATGCGGCTCGGCTACGACGACAGCCTGGACTGCTTCGGCATCCACGGGGTGGGCAGCGGCCTCGGCGTTCTGTTGCTCTCCTTCTTTATCCGCGACTCGTGGCTGGCAAAGGCCTCGGCCGCAGCCGGGCGGGCCTGGACCGCTATTGATCAATTGCAGGTTCAACTTCTGGGCATGGGGGCGACCATTGCCCTGGCCGCTTCCGCCACCATCCTGATCTGTCTGGTTGTGGAAAAAACCGTGGGCTTCAGGATCGACCAGCAGGGCGAGATCGATGGTCTCGACAAATCCCTCCATGGCGAATCCGGCTACGGGATGACGGACCGCTGAGCAGCACCTCTCGATATTACATATAAAAAAAGCCGGGCCCCCATCAGGGTTCCGGCTTTTTTTTGTTCAGGACAACTCCAGCCCGCTGATGATACAATGCCCCAGCATCGATCCATATCCATCCTTTCCCCAGGGGGCATCTTTTCCATGCTGTCGATACAGACATATTCTTCCCGCACACCGAAAATCCGCAGCGCCTTTTTCGCCGCCGCCATCCTCCTGCTCCTCTCCGCCCTCTGCCTGCCTCCCAAAACGGCCACAGCCGGCCTGACCATCCGCCAGGGCTATTTCTGGGACACGGAACGCCAGGAGACCTTCATCCCCCATGGCTTTGCCTATCAGGTTTGGAACCCGCCGGTTTTCGCTACCCAGACCCTGGCCGAGCTGGACTACGATCTGGAGGCCATGCAACAGGCCCATGCCAATTCCCTGCGGGTTGAGCTGGTCTGGGAAAGCGTGGAACCGGCGGAAGGGGTATTCCGCTGGGACCAGGCCGACCACCTGATCGGCAAGGCCGAACAGCTCGGGCTCAAGCTCTTCATCCTCCTCGGCTACCAGTACCCGCCCTCCTGGTTCGCCGTCCGCCACCCGGAGGCCATGGCCCGCACCGTGAGCGGCCCCAGCCCCCTGCTGAACTACAGCCACCCCCAGGCTCAAGAGGCCTTTGCCCGGTTCATCGCCGCGGTCTGCGAGCGCTACAAGGCAAGCCCGGCCATCGGCGGCTGGATTATCGGCAACGAATTCGCCTTCTACGATCTCTGGGAGAATGCCCCGGTCAAGAATCAGGTCGGCTACGATGAACAGGTCAGCCTGCCCTCCTATCGGGCCTTTCTGTCCCAGACCTACGGGGGAAGCATCGAGAGACTGAACGGTGCCTGGGGCACCACCTTCCACGGCTTTGCCGAGGTGCCCATGGCCCGCGCCTACCCGGAAGACCGGGCCGATCATCAGGCCATCCGCAGCTCCGGCTACCACGACCTCATCCAGTGGCGCAAACGGACCATCGCCGATTTTCTCGCCGCCGGCGCCAAGGCGGCCAAGAGCGCCGCGCCCAACCAGATGATCTCCTATTCCATGGTCGGCGGCATCCTCAACGGCCTTGACCCCAATTTCACCGCCGAGGACCCGGTGACCATCAGCGAACGCTGCCGGGCCGCGGGCGCGCCCCTGGATTTCATGTCCGTCAACCTTTACGCCTGGGCCCTGGCCGGTCACGAGCTGCGCTCCCTGGATTTCGGCATCGCCAAGTTCCGCGACCTTCTGGACATCCCGGTACTGATCACGGAAACCGGGCACAGCTCCACGGAAACCCTCTTTCCCGGCGCGGCTGCCCGCCAGACCGGGGCCATTGTCAGCTCCACCTGGGAAGCCATGCTCTCCGGGGCCATGGGCGTGCATCTCTTCCACTGGAGCGACCGCAACGGCTTCCTCGCCACGCCGTACCCACGGGAGGCGGGCTTCGGCGTGGTGGACCAGGAACGGCGGCCCAAGCCCAAGGTGTACGAAGCGGTGCGCGCCATGTTCCAGCAAATGGAGGAGCTGCCGTTGGCCCGCCTCCTTGCCGGGTCACAGGCGCTGGAGCCGGACATCCTCGTCTACTGGCCAAAGGACATCGACCTGGGCTGGAACCGGGCCAACGAGGAAACAGCCTCCCTCTGGGGTGGCCTTCGCCGCCTGGGGTTCAGGCCGAAACTCATCAGCCGCCCCCTTGCCGACCTGGGCAAGGGAGAGATGGAGACCGGGGCCAAAAGCCTGCTCCTGCCGAGAAACTTCCAGATGCGGCCGGATGACCTTGCCGCCCTGGCCAAGATGCTCGACCGGGGCATGCATATCCACGCCAACCTCGATCTGCCGGGCCAGTTCGACGCCAACCACCGGGACAACCCAGGCTGGACCTCGGCCATGGCCAAGGTCTTCGGGCTGGACGTGAGCCAGGCCAGGCCCGCCTGGGATAGTGGGATAAAGCCGGGGACGGACTGGAGCGCCGGCTACGCCCCCCTGCTCCTCAACCCTGCGGCCGCCGGCATCCTCGGCCAGACCCAGCCCAACACAGTCCGAACCTGGAAATACTGGCATGGAGTGCGCCCGGCCTCGGGAGGCACACCCCAGGCCTGGAGCGAAACAGAATCCGGCCTTCGGCTGGGTGCGGCTTTGGTCACCAAGGAACATCCTGCGGCGCGCACCGCGCTCAACACCTTTGGACTGGGCGACTTCATTGCCCCGGCCATCCTGCTCGACAGCCCAAACGGCGCGCCCGCCTTTGCCTGGGATACCCGAACAACCTGGCTGGCTGCGATCTACAAAGATTTCTTCGGGATGCAGCCCCGGATCGAGCTTACGGGGCCGGGGGGTGCCTATGTCCTCGCCGACCTGCGCCGGACCTCGGACGGATATCTCCTGGCCCTGATGAACGAACACACGGAACCGGCCCTGGTGAGCGTGCGGGCACCCTGGCTTGTGGACGGCGGGGCGGTGGTGGAGGATCTGCTTGCCGGCGGCGAGGCTGAACAGGGGCTTGACAGGCTGAGTGTGGCAGGGGACGGCTACCGGCTGTTCCATATCACCCCGGCCCAGCAGAGCCTGGAAGAAGAAAAGCCGCAGATGGGAAAGGGGCAAGATCAGGAAAGGCGGGAACGGTAATCCTCGTAGCCGAAGGAACGCACCACCTCGCTCTCGCCGGTGCGCGAATCGCAGACCACGATGCTGGGCAACCGCACCCCGTTGAAGGTGGTGGTCTTGACCATGGTGTAATGGGCCATGTCGCCGAACACCAGCCGCTGACCGATGGCAAGGGGCTCGGGGAAGGAATAGTCGCCGATCACGTCGCCGGCCAGACAGGAGAGTCCGCCCAGCCGGTAGGTGTGGGCAAACTCGCCGGGCTCCCCCGCGCCGAAGAGCACCGGCCGGTAGGGCATCTCCAGAACATCGGGCATGTGGGCCGTGGCCGAGGTGTCGAGGATGGCGGTGCTCATCTCGTTTTCCACGATATCCATCACCCGGGTCACCAGCACCCCGATATTGAGGCCGATGGCCTCGCCCGGCTCCAGATAGACCCGCACCCCGTATTTCTCCTGAATCCGGCTGATGGTTGCGCAGAGGCGGTCGAGGTCGTAACCCTCCCGGGTGATATGGTGGCCGCCCCCGAAATTGACCCATTGCATCCCGTGGAGAAACTCGCCGAACTTCTCCTCAAAGGCGGCAACCGTGTGTTCCAGGGCATCGGCATCCTGCTCGCAGAGGGCGTGGAAATGCAACCCCTCAATGCCGCCCAGCAGCTCCGGCCGGAACTGGTCGCGCACCACGCCAAGACGCGAAAAGCGGCCGCAGGGGTTGTAGAGATCCACATCCACCTCGGAGTACTGCGGATTGACCCGGATGCCGCAGGAGATCTTCTTGCCTCCCCCGGCCACCCGGTCCTTGAAATGGAGCCACTGACGGAAGGAATTAAAAACCAGATGATCGGCGCAGGTAAGGATTTCAGCGAACTCCTCATCTCCGTAGGCCGGGGCATAGACATGCACCTCCTTGCCAAACTCCTCGGCCGCCAACCGCGCCTCGGAAAGGGAGCTGGCCGAAGCGCCGTGTAGCACCTCGCGAATCTGGCCGAAGAGGCTGAACATGGCAAAGCCCTTGAGGGCCAGGAGTATCCGGCAGCCGGTGCGCTGCTGGACCCGGTCGAGCAGGGCCAGGTTGCGGGCCAAACTGGCCCGATCGCAGACGTAGCTCGGGGTGGGCACCCGGCTCAGGTCACAGTCGATATTGATTACCTTGTGGCTCATTGGTTCCCGCTCTTCAGGCCATAACCTTTTCCAGCCACGGCAAGCCGTGGATATTGAGCTTCTCCATGAAGGGATCGGGGTCCAAATCCTCCATGTTAAAGACCCCAGCCCCCCGCCACTTGCCGGTGAGCATCATCATCGCCCCGATCATGGCCGGCACCCCGGTGGTATAGGAGATGGCCTGGGAGCCCACCTCTCGGTAGCACTCCTCGTGGTCGCAGACATTATAGATGAACATCTTCCGGTGCTTGCCGTTTTTGACCCCTTCCACCTCGCAGCCGATGCAGGTTTTTCCCTTGGTGCGCGAGCCAAGGGAGGCGGGGTCGGGCAGCAGGGCCTTCAAGAACTGGAGGGGCACGATCTCGCGGCCCTCGAACATCACCGGCTCGATTGCGGTCATGCCCACATTCTGCAAGACCTCAAGATGCTTGAGGTAGTTGTCGGAAAAGGTCATCCAGAAACGGATGCGCTTGAGTCCCTTGAGGTTTTTCGCCAGGGATTCCAGCTCCTCGTGGTACATGAGATAGGCGTTCTTGGGGCCGAGCACCGGAAAATCGTAGCTCTGCTTGACCGAAAGCGGTTCGGTCTCGACCCAGGCCCCGTTCTCCCAGTACTTGCCACGGGCCGTAACCTCGCGGATATTGATCTCGGGGTTGAAATTGGTGGCAAAGGGATGGCCGTGGTCGCCTGCGTTGGCGTCGAGGATATCCACATAATGGATCTCGTCGAAATGGTGTTTGGCGGCATGGGCGCAGTAGACATTGGTAACCCCAGGATCAAAGCCGCTGCCCAGCAGGGCCATGAGCCCCTTTTCCTTGAAGCGTTCCTGGTAATCCCACTGCCATTTATAACAGAACTTCGCCTCATCCGGCGGCTCGTAGTTGGCGGTATCCAGATAATCAACCCCGGTTTCCAGGCAGGCATCCATGATATGCAGATCCTGGTAAGGCAGGGCCACGTTGATCACCAGCTTCGGCTTAAAGCGCCGGATCAGGGCCACGGTCTCGGCGACATTGTCGGCATCGACCCGGGCGATCTCGATCTCGCGCCCGGTCCGCGTCTTGACGGATTTCCGGATATTTTCACACCGGGCAAGGGTCCGGCTGGCAAGGCAGATCTCCGAAAAAACCTCCACCACCTGCGCACATTTATGGACCACCACACTGCCGACCCCCCCGGCCCCGATTATCAACACCTTGCTCATGGACTTTCTCCTTTCTCGTGGCTCTGCCATACCTCCGGCCCCCATGCGGGGATAAACTTCAGCCGGAAAATAAGCCGTTGTTCAATAATAGCAGCGCCGCTTACGCTGCTGTTAACGGCATAAGGGGCCGTAACAAAATGGTCTCAACTGTAGCAGTGTTAACGACGACAGTTATTTCTTAACGGCCCCTAAAATCGCACCTGACTCGGATCACTATACCTGAAGCCCTCCCCTTTTGCACCTGCCGGGCCGAATTAGAGGCAAAAAAATCAGTCAACCGCGAAGCCAAAATATTAGGGGAGAAGTTGACGCAACATGGTTGACAAGGCCATGCGGAAGGTGTATATCTTGCCACGACATAAAGAAAAGGGCCGTTAGCTCAACTGGTAGAGCAAGTGACTCTTAATCACTAGGTTTGGGGTTCGAGCCCCCGACGGCCCACCATCTTTTCTCATGAAACCCACGGCGAACCACTCAGCCAACGTGTTCGCCTGCCCCGCCTTTTTCCATGACCGTTCATCCTGCTCCTGCCCGAAAAAGTTTCTCAAACGGTCAGGCCCGGCATATTTTCTCGAAGGTTCCCTGCGGAAAAACCTTTTGCATTCTCCCCCAAATATGCCATGGTTCCCTGGCAACCATCCGCAACTCCGTCATAATTCATCATCTCCATTGAGAGGGTATTTTGGTAAGAAAAATCATCAATCGCTTCCGTGACAAGCTGAAAAAAATTATCACCGGCCGGACAAAACGCAGCGACCTTGCCGCCGCCCAGCCCGGACAGGCTCTCCCCCAAGAGACACAGCGCCCCTCCCGGCGTCGGGGTAAAAAAAAGGAGCCCAAGCCTCCCCATATCCCGGAGAATATCCGCCCGCAAGCGGCGATGCTTTCCGAGGCCGATCCTATCCCTCCCTGGGATGCGGCGCTGTTTCTGGTTCCCAAGGTCGAGGGCAAAACGCGCTTCCACGACCTTGACCTGCCCAGCGAGATCATGCATGCCATCTCCGATCTGGGCTTCTCCTACTGCACCCCCATCCAGGCCCGGATTCTACCCCACACCCTGGCCGGCAAGGACGCCAGCGGCAAGGCCCAGACCGGCACCGGCAAAACCGCCGCCTTCCTGACCACCATCTTTACCCGGCTGCTGCGGACCGCGCCCCCTGGCAAACGGCGGAACGGCTCGCCCAGGGCACTCATCCTGGCGCCGACCCGCGAGCTGGTCCTCCAGATTGTCGAGGACGCCCGCGAGCTTACCCAATACTGTAACGTCATTACGGTGGCGGTCCTGGGCGGCATGGACTACCAGAAGCAGCAGCGCCAGGTCACCGGCCAGCAGGTTGACATCGTCGTGGCCACGCCGGGCCGGTTGCTGGATTTCAAGCGCCAGCAGTACGTCCACCTCGATCAGGTGGAGATCCTGGTGATCGACGAGGCGGACCGCATGCTGGACATGGGCTTTATCCCCGATGTCCGCCAGATTGTCCACTCCACTCCCAACAAGGACAAACGCCAGACCCTGCTTTTTTCCGCCACCCTGACCCCGCAGGTCATCAGTCTCGCCTCACAGTGGACCAAGGACCCGGTGACAGTGGAGATCGAGCCGGAGCAGGTGGTGACGGATACCGTGGAACAGCTGGTCTACCTGGTCAGCAGCCGGGAAAAATTCGCCCTGCTCTACAACATCATCACCCGGCAAAACCTGGAGCGGGTGATGATCTTCTGCAACCGCAAGGACGAAACCCGCCATCTCGCCGAAAAACTGGCGCGCTACGACATCCAGTGCGCCATCCTCTCCGGGGACATCCCCCAGCACACCCGCACCAAGACCCTGGAAAACTTCCGGGGAGGCAAAATCCGGGTGCTGGTGGCCACCGATGTGGCAGGCCGGGGAATCCACGTGGACGGGGTGAGCCATGTCATCAACTACACCCTGCCCCATGACCCCGAGGATTATGTGCACCGCATCGGCCGGACCGGCCGGGCCGGCGCCCTGGGCACCTCGGTGAGCTTTGCCGACGAGAACGATTCCTTTCAGCTGCCCGATATCGAGGAGTTCATCGGGGACAAGCTGCCCTGCATCCAACCCGATCCGGACTGGCTGTCAACCCCGCCCCCTTCCAGGCCCGCGGTCAAAAGAGAGCCATCCTCGGCGCCCCGCGGTCGACCCAGTGGCAGCAGGCCCCGCCCCGGCGGAAGACGCCCGCCCCCGCGCCCGCAGAGAACGAAGACCTCCGCCTGATCATGGCCACTATTACCCTGAAGGATATCGCCCTGAGCTTTGGCGGCCTGCCCCTGCTCAACGGCATCGACCTGCAGATCGAGCCCGGCGAACGCCTCTGTCTGGTGGGCCGCAACGGGGAAGGCAAATCCTCGCTCATGAAGATCCTGGCCGGGGAGATCGAGCCGGACCGGGGAGAAATCATCCGCCAGAAAGGGCTGCGCGTGGCCCGGCTCACCCAGGAAGTTCCTGCCGGCCTGGGCGGGACCGTGTACGAGGTGGTGGCCGCAGGCCTTGGCGAGATGTTCGCCCTGCTTTCCCGCTACCACGCGGTGAGCCACCTGCTCCAGACCGACCACTCCGAGGCGGTCCTGGCCGAACTGGAACAGGCCCAGCATGCCCTGGATGCCGCGGACGGCTGGCAGGCGCAGCAGCGGGTGGACACGGTCCTTTCCCGGCTGCAGCTCCCACCGGACCAGGAGTTCCCTGCCCTTTCCGGCGGGCTCAAGCGGAGGGTGCTGCTGGCAAAGGCCCTGGTCAGCGAGCCGGACCTGCTGCTGCTGGACGAGCCCACCAACCATCTGGACATCGAGGCCATCACCTGGCTGGAGGAGTTCCTCCTGGGCTTTTCCTCCACCCTGCTCTTTGTCACCCATGACCGCATGCTGCTCCAGAAAATCGCCACCCGGATCGTGGAGCTGGACCGCGGAAGGCTCACCAGCTGGCCCGGCAACTTTGCCACCTATCTCCAGCGCAAGCAGGAAACCCTGGAGGCCGAAGCGAGCCAGAGCCATAAGTTTGACAAGAAACTGGCCCAGGAAGAAACCTGGATCCGGCAGGGGATCAAGGCCCGCCGCACCCGCAACGAAGGGAGGGTCCGGGCCCTGGTCAACCTGCGCAAGGAACGCTCCGCCCGCAGAACTCAGACCGGCAAGGCCCGCATCCAGATGCAGGACGCCGAACGCTCGGGCAAGCTGGTGGCCTCGGTCAAGGATGTCTCGTTTTATTACGACGGCGCCCCCATCATCAAGAATCTCTCCACCACCATCATGCGCGGGGACAAGGTGGGGATCATCGGCCCCAACGGGGTGGGCAAGTCCACCCTGCTCAAGCTCCTGCTCGGCCAGCTTGAGCCCGCGGAAGGCACCATTACCCTGGGCACCCGCATCGAGTCCTGCTATTTCGACCAGAACCGGGAACAGCTCGACCTCGAAAAAACCGTGGCCGACAACGTGGCCGACGGCCAGGACACGGTGCAGGTCAACGGGCAGCCCCGCCACATCATCAGCTACCTTCAGGATTTTCTCTTTGCCCCGGCCCGGACCCGTTCGCCGGTGCGCGTTCTCTCCGGCGGGGAAAAAAACCGGCTCCTCCTGGCAAAGCTGTTCACCCGGCCCTTCAACGTGCTGGTGATGGACGAACCCACCAACGATCTCGATGTGGAAACCCTGGAACTCCTCGAGGAGCTGCTTCTGGATTACCAGGGAACCCTGCTGCTGGTCAGCCATGACCGGGCCTTTTTAAACAATGTGGTCACCTCAACCCTGGTCTTTTCCGGAAATGGTCTGGTGGAGGAGTACGCCGGCGGCTACGACGACTGGCTCGTGCAGCGGCCCCAGGCCCAGGGACCGTCACCGGCCGCCAAGCCCGAAAAAAGCAGCAAAAAAGAACAGCCCCGAAAGGATGCTCCCCGGAAGCTCTCCTACAAGGAAGAGCGGGAGCTTGAGGCGTTGCCCCGGAAACTTGAGGAAATGGAAGCAGAACTGGAGGAGCTGCACCGGCAGCTGGCCGACCCGGCCCTGTACCAGAAGGACAAACCCGCCATCCCCCGGACACAGAAACGGTTGGAAGAACTTGAGCAGGAGCTGAAAAAGGCCTATGCCCGCTGGGAAGCGCTTGAGGCGGTTAAGACAGACAAGGCTTAAGTCTCTGACCGGGGCATGCCGATGAAGATCATCCTCATCGCCGCCATGGCCAAAAACCGGGTGATCGGCAGGGGCAACGCCATTCCTTGGCGCATCCCCGGCGAGCAGCAACGCTTCAAGGCCATCACCATGGGCCACACCCTGATCATGGGACGGAAAACCTTCGAGTCCATCGGTCGCCCCCTGCCCGGCCGGAAAATCGTGATCATCAGCCGCAACCGGGAGTATCAGACAGCAGACTGTCTGGTGGCGGAAAGCCTGAGCGCCGCCATCGCGCTCTGCCCCGGCGAGGAAACGATCTTCATTGCCGGGGGAGGCGAGATCTACCGAGAGGCCCTGGCCGAGGCCGAGGCCATCTATCTCAGCGTGCTCGGCCGGGAAGTGGAGGGAGACATCCTCTTTCCCGAGTTTGACCCCAAGCAATTCCGCAAGATCTCAGAAGAACGGGTGGAAGGCCCGGAGCCATACACCTTCGCTGTTTTTGCCCGCCACTGATCACTTCTTCAGCGCTTCCTCCACATCCAGAAAATCTCCATAGAGCTTCTCCGCGCAATCCGGGCAGATCCCATGGCTGAAGGTCACGTCCGCATGGGCGCTGATATACGCCTCAATCTGTTTCCAGTATCCGGAATCATCCCGGATTTTCTTGCAGGAAGCACAGATCGGCAAAAAACCGCTCAGGGTTTTCACCTGGGCCAGGGCCTCCTGCAGCCCGGCAATCAGCTTCTCCTTTTCCTGCTCCAATTCCCTGCGCTCGGCGATCTCCTGGGCCAGCTGCGCATTCTTTCCGGCCAGCAGCCGGGTAGTGCGCGCCACCCCTTCCAGCATGGTGTTGATGGAGGCCGCCAGCCGCCTGATTTCCACCGGGCCTTCAATCCCGACCCGGCCCTCGGCGTCAATCTCTTCGCCTATCCGGGAAACCGCATCGCTCAACACCACCACCGGCCTGACCACCAACCTGTCAAGCAGGAGCATCATCACCAGACAGACCACGGCGCTGATCCCGAAAAACAGCCAGCCCAGCACGGAGATTGCCCGCTGGCCCTGCTCATAGACGCTTCGCTGCAGGGTCACTTCCATCAGCAGGGCTGGCTTGCCGAAAAGGTCATCAACCAGCATGGCGCCGGTCATGCTCTTTGCCCCATTGGCGGAAATGGCCATCTTTTCCCCGGAGGCCTGCATTTTCTTGATAATCTCCAGTTGCTGCGGGCTTTCCTTGGCCTCGGCCAGGGTGGCTACCTTGAGAAAAACCTCTTCGCCCTGGGCGATCCGCTCTATTTCCCCGGCGTCAAGAAAACGGCAGAAAACCACGGCGCCCCGCACCGGCCCCTGCTGGTTGCTGGTCAGGATGGGCCGCGAGACAAAGAGCATCGGTCCCTGGGGGAAAACCACAATCCCCTTGTGCACCCCTTTCGGGTCGGCATGCCTGACCAGACTCTGGTTCTTTTTCAAAACCTCCAGCACCGCCGCTGGAACCTTCACCTGCTTCCCCTGTCTGGAATCATAGAGATTCAGGGAGACCAGCGTCCCATCCGGGGCGAAGAATCCCACCATGTCCACCTGCATGCCGGCAAAGGTTTCATCACCCAGGTTCGCGGCAAGGAACCCGGGAGTTGGGTGGGCCACAAAGGCGTAGGCGTCATCCCACCAGGCCCAGCCCCGATTGAGGGTGTCCAGCACCTCCAGGCCCGCGGCCAGCTCCTTGCCGATCCGGGTCAGGCAATGTCTGGCCGTGTGGATTTCCAGCTCCTTGAAGCTTTGCAGGAGAACATATTGGGAAACGGCGTGGAGAAGCAGGAAAGAAGAGAGAAAGGTGGCGGCGAGGATGGCCAGGGTTTTTTTTCTGATGGTGCCAAGCACCAGGAGACGGCGCAGAAAGGTCTTTGGTGAACCGTTTGGATGCATCCGTTCTCCCCCAAGAGAATGGCGCTGCCCACACTACCCGATTCCACTATACGAAAAAAGCTGGCAGAAGTCTCCTTCTTTTACCTTTTTCTCAAATAACTCAACCAGATAAACCTATCACACCGGATACGCACGGCGCTGTTCCTTGCGCCCTCCCAGAGGAGCGCAACCTCCTGATAATTCTACAAAAAACCTGGCTGCCTGTGACTTGGCGGCCAGGTTTTTTCATCTTTGGGAAAGCCCGGCCTCAGGCGCGGGTCAGGTGGCGGTACTTGATCCGGTGGGGCTGGTCGGCGGCGTCGCCCAGCCTGGCCTTGCGGTCGGCCTCGTATTCGGAGTAGTTGCCGTCGAACCAGACCACCTGGGAATCCCCCTCAAAGGCGAGGATATGGGTGGCGATCCGGTCGAGAAACCAGCGGTCATGGCTGATGACCACGGCGCAGCCGCCGAAATTCTCCAGCGCCTCTTCCAGGGCGCGCAGGGCGCTGATATCCAGATCGTTGGTGGGCTCGTCCAGCAGGATGACGTTGGCCCCCTCCTTGAGCATCCGGGCCAGATGCACCCGGTTGCGCTGCCCGCCGGACAGGAGCCCCACCTTTTTCTGCTGCTCGGCGCCGGAAAAGTTGAACCTGCCCACATAGGCCCGGGAATTCACCTCGCGGTTGCCCATGGTGATGGTTTCCTGGCCTTCGGTGATGGCCTGCCAGATCGTCTGCTCCGGGTCCAGCACGTCCCGCGACTGGTCCACATAGGCGAGCTTCACCGCCTCGCCCAGACGGATGCTGCCGGAATCGGGCTGGTCCTGCCCGGTGATCATCTTGAACAGCGTGGTCTTGCCCGCGCCGTTGGGGCCGATCACCCCGACAATGCCGCCGGGGGGCAGGGAGAAGGTCAGACCCTCAAAGAGCAGCCGGTCGCCGAAGGACTTGGCTATACCCTCCGCCTCGATGACCGTCTTGCCCAGCCTCGGTCCGGGCGGGATGTAGATCTCCAGATCCTGGGTCCGCTTTTCCGCCTCCTTGCCCAGCAGGTCTTCATAGGCCTTGATGCGGGCCTTGGACTTGGCGTGCCTGCCCTTGGGGCTCATCCGGATCCACTCCAGCTCGTGCTGCAGGGTCTTGCGCCGCTTGCTCTCTTCCTTTTCCTCGTTGGCCAGCCGCTTTTCCTTCTGCTCCAGCCAGGAGGAGTAGTTGCCCTTCCAGGGGATGCCCTGGCCCCGGTCCAGCTCGAGAATCCAGCCGGCCACGTTGTCGAGGAAGTAGCGGTCATGGGTCACGGCGATGACCGTGCCTTCGTAGCGCTGGAGGTGCTGCTCCAGCCAGGATACGGTCTCGGCGTCCAGATGGTTGGTGGGCTCGTCCAGCAGCAGGATGTCGGGCTTTTTCAAGAGCAGGCGGCACAGGGCCACCCGCCTTTTTTCCCCGCCGGAAAGCACCGAAACCTCGGTTTCCCCCGGCGGGCAGCGCAGGGCGTCCATGGCCATGTCCAGCCGGGCGTCGAGATCCCAGGCATCCAGGGTATCGAGTTTTTCCTGCACCACACCCTGCCGGGCGATGAGCTTGTCCATCTCGTCGTCGCTCATGGGCTCTGCGAACTTCTCGTTGATCTTCTCGAACTCGGCCAAGAGATCCACCGCCTCCTGCGCTCCCTCCCGCACGATGTCCAGCACGGTCCTGCCCTCCTCAAGCGTAGGCTCCTGCTCCAGATAGCCCACGGTCAGCCCTGGGGAGATATGGGTCTCGCCGTTGAACTCCTTGTCCACCCCGGCTAAGATACGCAGCAGCGACGACTTGCCCGAGCCGTTCATGCCCAAGACCCCGATCTTGGCCCCATAGAAATAGGAGAGGCTGATGTCTTTCAGGATCGGTTTCTTGTCGTAAAACTTGGCGACACGGACCATGGAATAGATGATTTTGTTGGGCTCAACGCTCATTGGGGCAACTCCTTTGTTGGCAAGAGAATTTCATGGCAAATGCGCCTCTTGAAAAAGTCCAAAAAGTCCCCTCCCCCCTGGCGGGGGAGGGCTAGGGTGAGGGGGAAGCAGCCATAAAATCGGCAGGTTGCAGCCGTCCCCACCCCCCGCCCCCTCCCGTCAAGGGAGGGGGAGTTACCTAGAAGAGTTTTGCAAAAGCCTCACAATTTCAGGCGCAAGATAGCACAGAGTGGAAGAATCTTCACTTTGAAAAAAAGGGGGAGAGAACCGCGGAAATTTCTACTGTTGATCCAGGATTTCCCGAATGGCTGCGGCCAGATCGGCAATGTTCACCGGTTTCATGATGAAGCGGCGAATCCCGATCCGGGCGGCATCCTCTTCCGATGCCTGGGAGCTGTACCCGGTGGAGAGAATGATGGGCAGATCCGGACGGATCGCCAAAAATGCCTTGGCCAGGTCCATGCCGGAAAGATGGGGCATGGTCTGGTCGGTCACCACCAGATCACAACCCTGGGGATCGGCCCGAAAAGCGGCCAGCGCCTCCTCGCTGCCGGCAAAGAGCTGCACCTGGTAGCCAAGCCGTTCCAGGGCAATTTTCTCCATGGCCACAATGGCCTGTTCGTCATCTATGACAAAAATACGCTCGCTGCCCTGCCCGGATGAGACGGAAATTTTTTGGGGGGCTTCTTCCCCCGCCTTGTCCCGCACCTGCGGGAAGAGAATCCTGAAGGTCGTGCCCTGGCCGATGGTGCTCGCCACGGAAATCTTGCCGCCGGATGCCTTTACCAGACCATGCACTATGGCAAGCCCCATGCCCGCGCCCTTGCCCCGCTCCTTGGTGGTAAAATACGGCTCAAAGATGTGATCCATCACCTCTTTTCCCATGCCATGCCCGGTATCGCTCACCACCAGCAGAACATAGTCCCCTGCCGCAAGCCCCTGGGCCTGCGCCTCTTCTTCCCCCAAGGCAGTATCTTCGAGGAGCACGCTCAAGGTGCCCCCTTTTGCTTCCATGGCATGGGAAGCATTGGTGCAGAGGTTCAAGATAATCTGGTGAATCCGGGTTGGATCGGCCAAGATGGGCCGGCAATCGACGCCTA
>JAJZSH010000285.1 GCA_021822005.1 Deltaproteobacteria bacterium
AACTGCGCCTGCGCATCTTCTTCCTTCAGCCGGGTCTGCTCCGCCATCCTTCCCTCCCAGCCTCCCAGTCTTTTTTCCCACGGCGCTTCCCCGGCAAAGGAAAGCGCCCGCCCCGATCTCTCCTTAATACTATGGAAAACCGGAGCGGCGCCATCCGGGAAAAAAGGGGGAAAGGCTACTGCTTCTTCATCATCATTTTCTGCTGGTCCAGCATCCCCTGCATCATTTCCTGCATCATCTGCATTCTTTTTTCCATCATGCCCATGCATTGCTCCATCATCATGCCGCCTTTACCACCCATCATCATGCCCTGGCCGCCCTGGCCACCCATCATCATCCCGCCTTTGCCGCCCATCATCATGCCCTGGCCGCCCATCATTCCCATCATGGCCTTCATGCCCTTCTGCATTTCCGCCATGTGTTCCTGCCTGAGCTTCTGCCGCTCGGCCGGGGTTTTCGCCTCCTGCATCTTCTTGCGCATCTCCTGCATGCGCTGCATGCGGGCATCCATCTCCTGCATCTGCTTATCCGTGGCAGCGGCCTGATCCTGGGCCGCCTTGTCATCCACCGTGGCCTGAGCCTGCGCAGGCGCCTTGGCCGTATCGCCGCTCTTGTCCGCATGATGCTCTTCAACAGCATGGGCAGGGGTTACGGCGAATGCCAACATCAGGGCGGTTCCGATCATCATCTTTTTCATTGTTCTCTCCTTGCTTTTTTTGCTTGCCATGCCTGGAAGCCATCACTTCCGGGCTCCTCCGGGCCTCAATACAATCACCGCTTTTCCCGGGCTTTTTCTTTTCTTCTTCTTTCTTCTTCTTGGCTTTTGCCGCTTCCTCTTCCGGAGTGCCTTTTGTTTCCACCACGGCCTTTTCTTCCCCGGTCGAGGTTTTCTTTTCAGTGCTCACGGTACTGCCTTTACTGCTGATCAGCCACTCTCGCCCGGCTGATCAGCAGTCCGTGCAGCATCGGAGCCGCCGACAAGACCGGCCCACCCCTGGTCGAACCAGCATGGATCAACCCGATCCAGCCATGATAATATCATCAGGAAACTTCATGCCATTGTCAACAAAAAACCGGCCTGTTACAAGGGCTCTAGATCCGCAGATCGACAATAACGGGCAGGTGATCGCTGGCGACCTTTGAAACCCGAAGACGGCAGCGTCTGCTGCCCAGCACGGTGATCGGCCCCCGGCAAAACACCTTGTCCAGACCGGTGGTGGGAGAAAAAGAGGGATAGGTCAGAAAGGCATTCTGATAGCCAACCCCATGGTTGGTTGCGCAGACAAAGCCCAGGGCCTCGGTGAAAAGCGGAGCCAGCCGCGTCCACCAGTCATTGAAATCCCCGGCCACCAGACAGGGCTGCCCCGTTTCAATCCTGGTAAACTCAGGGGTCCGCACCAGTCGCCCCACCTGCTGGGGCCGCTCCTTGAATGAAAGCCCCAGATGCAGGTTGAATACCGGCAACAGCGGGGTGGATGCCCCGGCGGGCAGTTCCAGCTCAGTGAACAGGCAGCCCCGTGCCTTGCGGCCATCAAGGGTCAGATCAATATTGCGTTCCCTGACGATGGGATACCGGCTCAGGGTGGCGTTGCCGTACATCCCCTTGCGCAGTTTTACATTCAGGCCCACGGCGTAGTAGGGATAATTGCCAAGCTCGGCCAGCTCCCGGGCCAGATTCAATCCCCGCGAACGGGGCACCCCCACGTCCACCTCCTGCAAAAGAACGATATCGGCATCGTAATGGGCCAGGACCGTGGCGATGCGCTCCGGCCGAAACCGCCGGTCAACCCCGATGGCCCGGTGGATATTATAGGAAAGAATCCGCAGCTCCATGACTCATCCTGCTCCAAAAAACAATAATGGTCGCGCTCGCTGAAGACATCGAACCCGAAACCGTGACTCACGGCGAGACAGCCCACGCAGCAGGGCCTCTCCTTTTTCCTCATGGACTCGGCCATGGTAACTTCCCGTGATTGCTGGAAACCCGCCTTTTGGCGATCAGTGTACCACAGGCCGGGGAAAAACCAACCTTCTCCCGTGTCCGGAGGAAAAACAGATTGACAGAAGCGGGCGCCCTATGCCACTATGGCTGCACAGCCAAACGCTGTCTTGGAAAAGGGCAAACCCGGAGTAATCCGGGGACGCAAAGCCAACGGGTCCGCAAGCGCGGATGGCCGGGTTGCCGATACGGGAAAATGGATTTCTCAAAACCCATCTCCGGCAACAGAGACGGGTTTTTTTATGCCCCCATCGGATCGGAAAAGACAGCCGCCCCGAACAAAAACATCCAGGTTTGGGGGGGGGGGACCTTAAACCCTGGGTGATTTCGCTCCGTGGCGGGCGGATCACCTTGCACCCACGCGCGCACTGCCCTTAGACCGAACCCTGATTCTCTGCCTTGTTACAAAGCGCGTGACACCCCCTGGGGAGAGCTCGGCACCCGCCGGGCTCTCCCCGCTTTTCTTCAGCAGTCCCGCAGCCGGGCGATGAGCTCCATATCCGGCAGAAATGATTTCTCCGGCAGGGTCGGCATGGGCAACCGGTGGCTTTCGGCAAAAGGGGTGCCCTGTAGTTTCAGATTATAAGCCTGCACCAGTAACGACTCAAGATTCACCGCATCTTCCACATTGTAGGCGAGCAGGGTTTCCAGCACCCGCCGCGACTTGGTCCGGCAATATTCCCGCCAGAGCAGCACGGCAAAATACCCGTCCACCCCGGCCAGCTCGCCGCGATCAAGGCCCAGCTGCCTCTCGCAACCCTTGAGGCCGCCGACAAACCCGAGCCTCTGCAACAGGGGCCGCAGATCGATGTGGGCCTGGGCCAGCCGGAAACCGAAATGGTTCTCGATCATGGGGATATCAAAGGCCTTGCCGTTGTAGGTGACCAGCAATTGGTATTGCAGGATGTCCTCGGCAAAATCCGCGAGATTCTCCCCCTGCACATAGGTGAACACCTCTTTCCCGTCGTAGAGGCTGATGGTGGTGATGCAATGGTCCGTGAAACTCAGGCCCGTGGTCTCGATGTCGAGATAGGCAACGGAACCCCGGTAATGCGGAAAAATCCGCCAGCGCTGGGCCGCCGGCAGCTGCCGAAAAAATTCGTGGGGCGCCTGTTGCCCGGCCTGGGCACGGTTGCGGGCCAGATGGTCCTGAATGAGCTTCACCTTCTGGACGGAAAGGAACTCCGGGTACGGCGCCCTGAAATCATCCCAGGTCTCCACCCCGGCCTGCCAAAGCCGCCGCTCCGTGGTCTCGCCGATTCCGGGGATATGGACAAAGGTATTGAATAGCATCGGCTCGACCGTCTCCCCATACGGCACGCCGGACCGCAGGGCAAAAAACCTTGCCGGACCCGGCAATCACCGGTAAGCTTTAACATGTGTGGTTGTCCAATCGGTCGTCATTCCGGCAGAAAGCCGGAGGTAAGCGAGCGGAGCGAGACTCCGATCCAGAAGGCACAAGCTGCCGGCCCCGGCTGGGGTTTCTCCCCGCATGGGGCATGGTGCCGATAGCTGATACCCGGCACAGGGAGACACCCATGGAAAGCTGGCTGATTCCCGCCTCTGCCGCCCTGGTCATTTACGGCCTCTGGGGATTTTTTCCCAAGCTGGCCGTAACCTATATCAACCCGGTCAGCGCCCTGATCTACGAGATAGCGGGCGCCATGCTGGTCGGCCTTGTCAGCCTCTTCTGGGTGGGATTCCAGCCGGAAACCCATCCCAAGGGCATCCTCTTCGCCGTGCTCACCGGGGTGGCCGGGATGCTCGGCACCCTGTTCTTCTTTGCCGCCGCCAGCCGGGGAAAGATTTCGCTGGTGGTGAGCATGACCGCCCTGTACCCGCTAATCACCATCGCGCTTGCCGCGATCTTCCTGCGCGAACCCATCACCGCCAAACAGGTTCTGGGCATGCTCTGCGCCGTGGCCGCGATTGTT
>JAJZSH010000286.1 GCA_021822005.1 Deltaproteobacteria bacterium
GATATAGCAGAAAGGAAAAAATCCTCGACCGGGAGGTATTTCTGCGGGGCTATTTTTTTCTGGGGATTATAGAGGCCACCGCAGCCATGGTCGCCTTCCTTTCCTTCCTCCTGCTGCACGGCTGGCAATACGGGACTGTGACTCTTGCCGATCCGTTGCTGCACCGGCAGGCTATGACCATGACCCTGCTGGGCGTGGTCTCCTGCCAGATGTTCAATGCTTGGACCATGCGGAGTTGGGAGTTTTCCACCATGAGCCTCGGGGTTTTTTCCAACCGCCTGATGCTGGCAGGTATAGCGGTCAATCTGGTGTGGGTCTGGGCCCTCCTCAACGTGACCGCGGTGCAGAAGGTGTTCAACACCGCCCATGTGCCGCTGGCCGACCTCTGGATATTGCTGCCCTTTCCCGTGCTCCTTTTTCTGAGCCATGAAGGGTACAAATGGCTGCGCCGCCGCGGGAACAGCCACAACACCCCCCAGCCGGATCGCACCTGAACATATTTCAGACGCCTATGCCATCGGACTGCGCTCGATGCCACGACAAATAATGTGGTGGAGGGCGCCTGGGGAATCTATGCGGGCCTGTCGAGGCATGGGCAGAGCATGCCATATCATTCAAAGAATGGAAACGCATATTTTCATGGATGTCCCCATATTCATATTTCATATTCCGTCAGTGAAGACTCCTTTTCAACAGCCTGCCAGGTTCCTTTGCCCCCATATTTTTGCAAAAAGGCATGCAGGGAACCGATGAGCATCCGGATGAACCTCTTGTTGTGGAAGGGATGCCCCGCACTGAGCCGGTTTTCCTCGAACAGGGCGAGATGATGCTGCCCCAATGGCCCGCTATGCAGGTAGTTTTTGAGGCGCTGCGGGAAGTTGCCCATGGTGATGCTCGCCCTGAGTGAATGGCAGGAGGGCAGGTAGATTTGCCGCTCCTCAAGCTGCACCATGGCGGAGCCCTGGCAGGCCGAGACAACCTTCAGATCCTTCACCCTGGCCAGGAGTGCAAGAGGTTCCTGGAGATCGACCTCTTCGCCGCGGCTTACCCGGGCCATCTCTTCCTGGTATTCCGGCCTGCCTTCAATCCGGACCAGGTCGCGGCGAAGAAAATGAAACAGCTCCTGGCAGCTCTTTTCCAGGGGTTCCGGCCCGAGGGTTTGCTCCTCTTTCAGGATTCGGGCGTTGGCCTCGTAGAGGCGGGCCACGCGGCACCAGTGAGCCGCGCCATCGAGGCAGATCGCGCGATAATGGGCCTCGTAGGCGAATTCCTTGCAGAAGTTGTCGATATGCTCGCGGGATTGCTCGTCAAAATAGAGGGGGCGGAGCAGGAGCAGAACGCCCTCCCCTTCGGGGGCAGCGGCAAAGACGGCGATTTTCACCTCCCCTCCCACCACCTCCCCGGCGGCGTGCTGCACCACAAAGTAGAAGGCTCCCTCTTTGCGGCGTTCGCTCAGACGCATGGACTCTCCCTGTGAGGGGGTCAACTCTCCCTGGTTCGGGCTTCACGTGCCTGTCCGCGTGGAGCGACCTTGGCCAACGCGGTGAGCTCCTCGGCCAGAAGGTCCAACATGTCCTCCACCGACATAATGCCGACAAGCCCTCCATCCTGCTTGATCACCGGAATCCGGCGGATGCCGTTGGCCCGCATGAGCCGAATGGTTTCAACCACCCCCTCGGTCTCCTGGACGCTGATGAGCTGCGACCCCATGATATCCCCGACGGTGAAATCGGTAACAGGCAAGGACTTCGCAATGATCTCGATCACGATATCCCGGTCGGTCACGATGCCCACCGGCACCCGCCTCCCCTCGACCTCGTCCACGACCACCAGATCACCCACATGATACTGGCGCATGAGTTGCGCTGCTTCGCTGATGCTGCTTTTTCTGGTGGCAAACACTACTTCTCGGTTGCAAAACTCTCCAATAGGCATGGTCATTCCTCCCGATAGGTTGGTGCGCGGCCGCATCCCTTCTGTGACCATTGGGTTGGGGTCTGAAGCTTCTCTCAAGCGGCAACGTGATCCCGGCCCCGTTTTTTTTGTTCTATCGCGAAGGCTCTGCTATCCGTGCGCCTGCAAGAGTTCACTGATTTTCCGGCCAAACAATCCGGCACTCTTCGGGCCATCGCCGGTAACAATATTGGTGTCCACCGTAACGCCCGCCCCGGTGTATTTCGCGCCCTTGCCCTCGATGGCCTTGACTTCACTGCCAAAGACCGTGGCGTTCTTCCCCTTGAGCAGGCCGGCATTTGCCAGGATTACCGGAGCCACACAGATGGCAGCGGCAACCTTACCCTGCCCAGACATCTCTTGTGCAATCCGCAAGGCGTCGCGGTTGACAAAATAAACCTTGGAACCGACGCCCCCCACAAAGACTACGGCATCGTAGTTTTCCACCTCTATTTCCGCAAGGGTGAGGGTTGCGGTGGCAGCCCCCCCGCGCGAACCACGGCAAACGCCCTTTACAAGGCTGGCAATGACGGTCTTGTGCCCAGCCTTTTCCAGCTCCTCCTGGGCAAGGAACAGCTCCTCATCCCTGAACCCTTCAGGGGCAATGATCATAAGCACTGTAGCCATAGAGAGCCTGCTGGTCTCCTTTGTTGAACCGAACCGCACGGGTGGTATACCAACTCTTACCCAGCATATCACATTTTCAGCCCTGCATTCCACGGGGAAAATTGTGACCGGCCTTCCTCAAATATATACCGATTCGCAATGGCTCAGTTTTGAAGGAAAAGCCACTTAGAACAGCCCCCGGAACGAAAAAGGAGTTCTGTCGGTTGACGTAACTCCTTTGGGCAAAACGGGGGGAAAACCCGATAGTTAGTTTCGTGAAAACCGGGCGCCGTCCCGAATGGCGCTTCGTTGGCGACGACGAAGAGCATGAGTTGGCTGATTTTCTGGATCTGGTCGGCCAGCTTGTCGAGGACTACGAGGAGGAACACCATCCCATTCCAGACGCGGAACCAAGAGCCGCCTTGCGTTTTCTCATGGAACAACACGGGCTCAAGCAGACCGATCTGTCCAAGAAAATCGGAGGTCAGCCCGTTGTAAGCGAAATTTTGGCCGGCAAGCGCGAGATAAACGCCCGACAGGCCAAAGCCCTTGCAACACGCTTCGGTGTTTCACCGGCAGTTTTCATTTGAGAGTGTACGCGCTATGCGCGCTTGAAAAGCCGGTACAGGTTCGCCCTGCCGGCCTTTTGGTATTCGCAAAATGGAGGGATGTCCCGAATGGCACTAGTACCTTGTAACACTTAAATCGACACTCAAATTAGTCCCCTCCCCCCTTGGGGGGGAGCAACTGTGTTCAAAGTCAAGCGGTTTTAGGTGCAAAATGATGTTCGTCCCAAGGTTTATTGGACTTCACGATTGCATTCAAAATGGTCAACATCTTATGCATACAAGCGACGATAGCCACTTTCTTGGGTTTTCCCTTGGCGAGCAGTCGTTCATAGAACGGTTTGATCACTGCGTTGAAGCGTATAGCACTCAGGCTTGCCATGTACAGCATTGATCGCACATCAGCTCGTCCGCCCCAGGTAATGCGCTTGCCCTTCTGTTTGCCGCTATCGCAATTCAGTGGAGCCACGCCCACAAGTTTGCCGATTTGTTCGGGAGGTCTGGGGGGAGGTCTGGGAGGTCTGGGGGACGTTGTTGATTTGTTAGGAGGTCTGGATCTGGGGGACGTTGTTGATTTGTTGACTAACTCTATGGGAAAAGCTCTGGGGTTCGTCTCACGGTCTCAGCGCCACGCCTTATCGCGACACTCACCCCGGAACGGGTCATTTTTAAGGCTGTTGCCACTTCAGCGCCGCTGAAGCCGTGCCTGCGCGTCGCCAGATAACAGATCGCCGCCCTGACCCCGGCAAGATCAGCCTTCCTGGACCTTTGCGGAAGCAATTCCGCCTCGACG
>JAJZSH010000020.1 GCA_021822005.1 Deltaproteobacteria bacterium
ATGACTTTTTCGTGATGCTCAACGGCGGACACACCCCCGCCACGTTCATCATTCCGGCGCCACCGACCGACCGGTTCTGGTACAGGCTGATCGACACTGCGGCCTCATCCCCGAAAGATATCGTGAGCGAAACACGGGGGCGGCAGGTACGCGGCGCCTCAATTACCGTAGAGAATCTGGCCGCAGCGGTATTTGTCTCCAAACCCTGCTGAATCCACGGCCATGCGTCTCCTCTTCCTTGGCGATTCTCTCGTTGAGTTTAAGGCCTGCTCCAGCTCAGTAGGCAGAAAAAACCGCGTTCCTTGACCTGTTCGCGGCTTTCAACACAGACGCCCAGACCGTTGCCGCCTGCTTCACCGACGATTGCGTGCATCTCAGCACCCTTGGCTACAAAATCTGGTCTGCCGACCTTGCCCGCAGTTTGTAGCAAAAACCTTCAGTCCCTCCCTGTCAGTCCCTCCATTGCCCCGTGGTAATCGTTCCCCAGAGGCACTAAGCCGTCGTTCAAAATGTGTAACATTGTAATGTCGTGACCGGCATAATGGGCCGTAAAGAAATGGTGAAAAATGTAGTGGTTATTTCGTAACGGCCCCTAAAATTCCGGCAGCCCCGGAAGAGTAACCGTTCAGCAGCGCCGTTTCGCTGCTGAACGGTTACGCCCCATGCACATTTCCAGGTGCAATACCAGACAAATTTGTTACAATGGCCTGCGCTTTACAAAAAGACGCATACCAAACCGTAAGAAAGACCCGGGGAGAGACCATGCCTGAAAACAACCGCGAACCCATCGATCTGGCCACCCTGTACGAGATCACCAGGGCCCTGGCCTCATCGGACGACCTGCGCAAATGCCTGGAAGAAAGCCTCACCGTGCTGGCCGAGCGCACCAGCCTGGGCAACGGGGCGGTGACCATCGCCAACCCGCTCACCGGCCAGATCGAAACCGAGGTGGCCCCCGGCATGACCGCCGAAGCCCGGAAGCGCGGGATCTATAAATTCGGCGAAGGCATCACCGGCCGGGTGGTGGCCAGCGGCTCCCCCATCGTGGTGCCCCAGATCAGCCAGGAACCGCTTTTCTTGAACAAAACCAGGGCCAGGGCCGAAAAAAACCAGGAGGCCCTCTCCTTTCTCTGCGTGCCCATCAAGCACGGAGCCAACACCATCGGCGCCCTGAGCGTGGACCGCAGCTACCAGGAGGGCAGCGACTTTGAAAAGGATCTCCAGTTTCTCACCGTGCTCTCGGGCCTCATCGCCCAGACCGTGGTCCGCATCCAGGCGGTGAACCAGGAACGGGAGCGGCTGGTTCAGGAAAACACCCAGCTGCGGCGGGAGCTTTCGGAAAAATACCGGGTGGCCAGCATCGTCAGCAATTCAAACCGGATGCAGGAGGTGTTCGAGATGATCCACCGGGTGGCGGACTCCAACGCCACCATCCTGCTCCGCGGCGAATCCGGCACCGGCAAGACCATGGTGGCCAAGGCCGTCCACCATAACAGCAAGCGCGCCAAGGCGCCGTTCGTGGTGGTCAACTGCTCGGCCCTGCCGGAAACCCTGCTGGAAAGCGAGCTGTTCGGCCACGAAAAAGGGGCCTTTACCGGGGCGCAGAGCGCCAAGAAGGGCCGCTTCGAACTGGCCGAGGGCGGCACCCTGTTTCTTGACGAAATCGGCGAACTGAGCCAGAATGTGCAGATCAAGCTGCTCAACGTGGTCCAGGACCGCGAATTCCAGCGGTTGGGCGGCATCGCCCCCATCAAATGCAACGTCCGCCTGATCACCGCCACCAACAAGGATCTGGAAAAGGCCGTGGAAGAGGGCTCCTTCCGGGAAGACCTCTACTACCGGCTCAACGTCTTCCCCATCTACCTGCCGCCCCTGCGGGAACGGCGGACCGACATCATGCTCCTGGCCGATTTCTTCCTCCAGAAGTACAACGAGGAAAACGGCAAGCAGATCCGCCGCATCTCCACCCCGGCCATCGACCTGTTGGTCCAGTACCACTGGCCGGGCAATGTCAGAGAGCTCCAGAACTGCATCGAGCGAGCGGTGCTGATCTGCGATGAGGATTCGGTCAAGAGCTACCACCTGCCCCCGTCGCTGCAGACCTCCGACTCGGTGAGCGAGCGCAATCCGGTCTCCTTTGCCGCGGCGGTGGAGAATTTCGAGCGGGAGCTGATCATCGACAGCCTGAAAAAGAGCCAGGGCAACCAGACCAAGGCCGCACAGCTGCTGGACACCAGCCTCAGGATCATCAACTACAAGATCGCCAAGCTCAACATCAGCCCACGTCAGTTCAAGCTCAACAAGTCTTAGGCCGGAAGATGACCGTTCTCCTGCACCTCTGCTGCGGCCCCTGCGCCATCTTTCCGCTCACAGCCCTGCGCGCCAAGGGGTTTGCCGTGCGGGGCTATTTCCATAATCCAAACATCCATCCCTTCCGGGAATTCAGGCAACGCCTCGCCACTGTAGAAGATCTGGCGCACCGGATGGCCCTGCCCGTGGAGTACGAACGGGAATACGGCCTCAGGGAATACCTGCGCCGGGTCGTTTTCCACGAGGATCAACGCTGCCCGCTCTGCTATCGGATGCGCCTTGAGGCGACGGCGAGAAGAGCCATGGAGATCGGGGCGGACGCCTTCAGCACCACCCTGCTGTACAGCCGCTACCAGCGCCACGAGACCATCCGGGCGCTTGGCGAAGAGCTGGCGGCACAATTCGGGGTTCACTTCCTGTATGAGGATTTTCGGGTCGGCTGGCAGGAGGGGATTGACTCCAGCCTCGAGATGGGGCTCTACCGGCAGCCTTACTGCGGCTGCATCTACAGCGAGCAGGAACGCTACGACAAGAAGTTTTGGAAGGGCAAAGAAAAGGGAATAAACAGCGAGTAACCGTTCATCAGTGCCGCAGATGCGGTGCTGCTGAATGGTTACTCCTTGGCCGCCCCACCGCCACCGCCGGGCAGGATACCGAAGGCGGAGGTAAAGGACTGCCAGTCCGGCAGGGAGACCGTGGGCACGAACCGCCGCCAGGTTTTCTCGATACCCTTGCCGGACTTCAGCTGGGCCAACAGCTCCGTGGCCTGGGGCTTGACGCTGGCCTCGGGATAGTTGGCAAGCAGATATTCAAGCCGCCCCTGGGCCTGCTTGTCTTCATCGGTCCGCAGATAGAAGGTGGCGATATAGAACTCGTGCTGGGCCAGAAAATCGCGCGCGGCCCGAGTCCTGGCCGAGGCCTCGACAAAATAGGGCGATTTGGGAAAGGAGCGGTTCAACCGCTCAAAGGCCTGCACCGCGTTCTGGGCGCTGCCCGGATCCCGGTCATGGGTGCCGATCTGCGAATAATAACACATGCCGATCTGGAACAGGACATAGGGAACAGCCTCATTGGTCGGATGGTTGGCCTCGAACTCTTCATACAGGGTCTTGGCCTCGCTGAACTTGTCCATGTAGTAATTGGAATCGGCGGCCTTCAGCTCGGCCAGCAGCGCCACCTCGCTGAAGGGAAACCGGTCTTTTATCTCCACGAAACGCTTCAAGGCCGCGCTGTATTTCCCGCGGTTGAAGTCGGCCATCCCCTCCATGGCCAGGGCTTCGGGGGTTTCCGGCCCAGAGCCTGCGCCGAAGCCCACCCAGCCCAGCATGGTGTCAAGGGTCGCGCACCCGCCAAGCCCGGCGGCGGCGGTCATCATGGCAAGAGCCAGGACACAGGTCCGAAAAAGCCGACGATTCTGTTTTGAAAAAATCATGTCCCGCTCATCCATTTCAGCCAAAAGAGAAAAGGCCCGGTGTGCAAGAACCGGGCCCAGCAGCCACCAGCAACAACACCCGAGCCTACAGCGCCTTTTCGATCATGGCTTTGAGCTGCTGTTTGCCCACCGCGCCGGTGACCTGATCGGCAACCTCCCCCCCCTTGAACAGAATCAGGGTAGGGATGGCCCGAATCCCGTATTTGCCGGGGGTGACGGGGTTGTCATCGACATTCATCTTCCCGACCTTGACCTTGCCTTCGAACTCGGCGGCCAGCTCGTCGATAACCGGGCCAATCGCCTTGCAGGGCCCGCACCAGGGCGCCCAAAAATCCAAGAGAAAAGGAACCTCGGACTGCAGGGCTTTTGCGCCGAAATCGCCGTCGGAAACCTGGATAACCTTATCGCTTGCCATAATTTTCTCCTTGTATTTCATGGGGATAATCGTATTCAGAGTATAATTAAGTTATCTTACAAAGGGAACCCTGCGCTGACAAGGAAAATCTTGTGCACTCCCGCCTTCACCCGAGACAGAAAGATCAAAAGCGCAAAAAGAGCCGCACCTCCTTCTTGACAACCAACGGGCAGTCGCTATATGGTATCGGCATGCGTACACGAATCTGCCCATTCTGCAAGGAACAGATCCATGGCCAGGCCCTGGTCTGCCGCTACTGCACCCGCGATCTGCCCCCGGTGGAGCAGCGCCGCAACAAAAGCTCCCACGGCTGGCTGGCGGCGATCATTGCCGCGGGAATCATCGTGAGCGGCGCGGCCTTTCTCGCCGCCGAGTTCCTGCGGGAACGAAAAAACTGGCTCACGGAACCACCCCGGCAACCAGAACCGCAAAACCCGCCTGACTGACCAGCCCGGCCCGGGAGTGTTCCATCTCCCGCAATGCTTCCGGCGGCTGCCTCAGGCTGGATCGTCTTTCCTCCACGACAAAACCGCATCCAGTCAGGCATTGTTCCACCTCGGCCGGCTCATAGAACCGGACCTGCCGGTAGAACGGGTGATCGGCCTCTTTTTTTTGCTGGAGCATTCTGCCCCAGGGGCTGTCGGCCACAATGAGTCCCAGCACCAGATGCCCGCCGGGCTTGAGCACCCTCCGGCATTCCCGCAGCACCGGGCGGGGATCGGCAAGAAAACAGAAGGTGAAGAGCAGCAGCACCGTCCGCATGCTCTGATCGGCACAGGGAAGGGCCTCCCCCACCGCCTGGCTCACCCGAATCCCCCGTTTTTTGGCAAAAGCCAGCGGGGCCAGGGCCGGGTCAACCCCGAACTCCACACCCAGGGCCTCGGCGAAGCGGCCGGGGCCGACACCGATCTCAAGCTTCGACCCCAGAAGCGGCGTGGTCAGCTCTTGCAGGGCGGCACGCTCAATGGCAAAAAGCAGGCTGTTCTCAAACCAGGCATCATATTCCGCAGCCCGTTCGTCAAAAACTCCGGCCGCCTGCCGCCAGAACGTCTCTTTTTCCATCCTGCCCTCCCAATCCTTGGGCCTTTAGCCTGCCCCTCTGGCCCGATTGTTTCCTTTTCCCCAAATAATGATTATGGTTACTTGCATTCTCCTGTTGAGCAAGAAAAAAATCATCAATCCCACACCCCGGATACCCCTGCCCATGCTGGCTGAAAAAAAATCCCCCTTCCGGCAATCGCTCTTTACCCCTGAGCAATTCACCATCACCCTCGAACTGGTGCCGAGCCGGGGAGGGCACAGCCGGGAACACGACCGCACCCTGGAACTGGCCGAAAAGCTGGCCCGCGACCCGCGCATCCAGGCGGTGAGCATCACCGAAAACGCCGGAGGCCAGGCCGCCTTGTCCCCGGAAGTCCTGGGCCGCGAGATCCAGCAAATGGGGCTTGACGTCATTGTCCATTTTTCCAGCAAGGACAAGAACCGCAACCAGATGGAAAGCCTGCTCTTCGCCTGGGACCGTCTGGGCATCCGCGATCTGCTGGTAATCACCGGCGATTACCCCCAGGAAGGCTACCAGGGCTTCCCCAAACCGGTCTTCGATCTTGACTCGGTGCATGTCCTGGATCTCATCTCCCGGATGAACCGGGGAAACTACGGCCCGGACCGGGGCCGGGGCGCCATCCGCCCCACCTCGTTTCTCATGGGCGTGGCCCTCTCTCCCTTCAAAAGGCTTGAGGCGGAACTGCTGATGCAGTACGCCAAGCTCCACCGCAAGGCCGAGCGGGGCGCGGACTACATCATTACCCAGGTCGGCTACGACGCCCGCAAATTCCACGAGGTGCTCCAGTATGTCCAACAAAATGACCTGAACCTGCCGGTGCTGGGCAATGTCTTTGTTCCCAACCTCACGGTGGCCGCCCTCATGCACACCGGAAAAATCCCCGGCTGCATCATCACCGAGGCGCTGTACGCCGAAATCCGCCGCGAGGCGACAAGCCCGGACAAGGGGAAACAATCCCGGCTGCTGCGGGGAGCGAAGCTGCTGGCCATCCTCAAGGGCCTTGGCTATGCGGGCGCCCACCTCGGCGGGCCGGGGCTCACCTATGACAACATTGACTTTCTCCTCACCACCGCCGATTCCTTTGCCGGAAACTGGCGGGAACTGGTACCGGAGATGGGCTACTGGCACGAAGACGGCTTTTATCTCTATAAAAAAGATGCAAAAACCGGCCTCAACACCAGCGAGCCCACGCCTTGCAAAGAGGGCCAAACAGGGGTACAGGTCAACTATCGCCTGGCCCGGCTCGTCCACAATCTGGCCTTTACCCAGGAGGCGCCGCTCTACCCGGTGTGCAAAAAAATCTGTCTCGCCCTGGAAGGCGGCAGGCTGGACAACGGACTCACCCATGTGGAACACGTGACCAAGTTTCTCCTCTTCGGCTGCCAGAACTGCGGGGACTGCACCCTGGGCGACCTGGCCTTTGTCTGCCCGCAATCGGGCTGCGCCAAATACCTGCTGAACGGCCCCTGCGGCGGTAGCCGCGATGGCTGGTGCGAGGTGTACCCCGGCAAAAAACGCTGCCTCTATGTGCGGATATACGAACGCCTTGCCGCCCGCGGCCTGCCGGAATCCATGCGAAAAGGCTTTGTCCCCCCGCGCAACTGGGCGCTCAACAACACCTCCTCCTGGCTCAATTTCTTCCGGGGGTTGGACCACGCCGGGGCAGGCCAGAAATAGTTGCGACAAAAAAAATATTTCCCATTCCTATAATTAGGATGTATATTTTTCCTTTTTTTTCCGGGTGACCGGAAAGCACATCATACGGTGCCTATCCAGCTTTATGCAGGAATTGCCCGAAAATCACGGAATGTAACTGTTCAGCAGCGCTACAGATGCTAGTACCATGTAACGTTTTTCATTTCGCAGCCCCCTCCTTGACGGGAGGGGGGTTAGGGGGTGGGTGAAGCAACAATTGGGCGTCTACATGACGACTCCCCCCCACCTAACCCTCCCCCGCAAGGGGGGAGGGGACTATTTGAGTGTCGATTTAAGTGTTACAAGGTACGAGGAAGAGGCTTGCGAAGTGTGCTATTGCACATGAGCCGGCCGATGACAGGTAAGCGAGCCTGCGAGACTCCGACGCAGATGTGGTGGTGCTGGACAGTTACGTCACGAGGGACAAAACGCCATGACATACTCAGACGCATCACGCCCCAAGGACGAATGCGGCGTTTGTGGAATTTTCGGCCATGAGGACGCGGCCAAACTCACCTACTTCGGCCTCTACGCCCTCCAGCATCGGGGCCAGGAGAGCGCCGGGATCGTGGCCAGCGACGGCAGCCGGGTCTCCCAGCACAAGGGAATGGGACTGGTGCACGATGTTTTCAGCGAGGCCGACCTGCAAGGACTGAAGGGCCACCTCACCGTGGGCCATGTCCGCTACTCAACCACCGGCGCCTCCAACATCATCAACGCCCAGCCGTTCACCGCCACCCACCAGGGCTGCACCGTGGCCGTGGCCCACAACGGCAACCTGGTCAATATCCGCTCCCTGCGCAACGAGCTGGAGAAAAAGGGCTCCATCTTCCAGTCCACCATGGACAGCGAGGTGGTGGTCCATCTTCTCGCCCGCTGCTCCCACCTTGGCCTTGACACGGCGCTCATCGATACCTTCGAGAGCATCAAGGGCGCCTACTCCATCCTGCTCATGACCGAAGACAAGCTGATCGCCGTGCGCGATGCCGGAGGCTTCAGGCCGCTCTGTCTCGGCAGGCTCAACAACGGCGGCTTCATCGTCGCCTCGGAAACCTGCGCCCTCGACCTGGTCGAGGCCCAGTATATCCGCGACATCGAGCCCGGCGAAATCCTGATCATCGACCGCGAAGGCCAGCGCTCCCTCCACCTTGACACCAGCCAGCGCCGCAGCTTCTGCATCTTCGAGCAGGTCTATTTTGCCCGGCCCGACAGCGACATCTTCGGCAAGAATGTCTACCAGAGCCGCAAACGCATGGGGGAGATCCTGGCCCGCGAATGCAAGATCGACGCTGATTTCGTCATGCCCTTTCCCGACTCCGGCAACTACGCGGCCATCGGTTTTTCCCAGGCCTCGGGCATCCCGCTGGAAATGGGGGTGATCCGCAACCATTACGTGGGCCGCACCTTTATCCAGCCCACCCAATCCATGCGCGACTTCTCGGTGCGGGTCAAACTGAACCCCATCCGCTCCTTTCTCCAAGGCAAACGGGTCATCATCCTGGACGACTCCATCATCCGGGGCACCACCGGCCGCTCCAGGGTCAAGTCCCTGCGCGAAGCCGGGGTAAAAGAGATCCACATGCTGATCAGCTGCCCGCCCACCCGGAATCCCTGCTATTACGGGATCGACTTTCCCTCGGGCGGCGAACTCATCGCCAACAAGAAAAGCGTTGACGAAATCCGCGATTACCTGGGGCTTGATTCCCTCTACTACCTCAGCCTCGAGGGGTTGCTGGAAGCCTGCGGCGGCCCGCCGGAAAACTATTGCAAGGCCTGCTTTGACGGGGATTATCCGGTGGAACCGGACAGGGATTTCTGCAAGCTCCTCCTGGGCACCAGGAACGCCTGCCAGTCCACGGGCAAAAAATAAAATTCCCCAGCAGCAAAGGCGCCGGAAAACCAATGAGCATTGAACAGGCCAAGGAAGTTCTCAGGATTGAAGCGGAAGGCATCACCGCCCTGCTCGACCAGATCGACACCGATTTTGAAAAAGCCGTGGCCATGATCATGGCCTGCCCGGCCAGGGTGGTGATCACCGGCATCGGCAAATCAGGGATCATCGGCCAGAAGATCGCCGCCACCATGAACAGCACCGGCACCCCTGCCCTGTTTCTCCATCCGGTGGAAGCCATGCACGGCGACCTCGGCATGGTGGACCCCCAGGACGTCATCCTTGCCATCTCCTACAGCGGCGAAACCGCGGAACTCAGCCTTCTGCTCCCCAACCTCAAGAAACGCGGGGCCAAAATCATTGCCATGACCGGCAGCCCCTCCTCCAGCCTGGCCCTGACCGCCGATGCGGTGCTCAAGGTCGCGGTGCCGCGGGAAGCCTGCCCGATGGGGCTGGCGCCCACGGCCAGCACCACCGCCGCCCTGGCCATGGGCGACGCCCTGGCCGTGGTCCTCTTGAACCTCAAGCAATTCAAGGAAAGCGATTTCCGGCGAAACCATCCGGCCGGCAGCCTCGGGGAGCGCCTCAAGGTAAATGTCGCCGAGGTCATGCTCACCGGCGCGGCAATCCCCAAGGTGTCCCAAACCAACACCCTGCCGGAGGCCATTGCCGAACTGAACGCCAAGAACCTTGGCGCGGTCCTGGTCATGCAGGAGGAAGAGATTGCCGGCATCCTCACCGATGGGGATCTTCGCCGTTTACTCAGCCAGAAAGGCGGCAGCCTGAGCGGACTCCCCCTGGCGGACGCCATGACCGCCAACCCTAAAACCATTACCACGGATCTTCTCGCCGCCGACGCCCTCAGCATCATGCAGCGCCACGAAATCACCTTTCTGGCCGTGACCGATCACAGCGGCAAGCTGGCTGGCGTGCTCCATCTTCAGGATTTGCTGGGCAAGGGAGAATTCCGATTTCTGGTATAGGGCAAAGATGATAGCCTCGTAAAAAAAATCAAAAATCGCGCCACCCCTGTCATTCCGGCGAAAGCCGGAGGTAAGCGAGCGGAGTGAGACTCCGATCCAGTGTTTTTTAAGTAGTTGAGGAAAAGCTGGACACCGGTTTTCACCGGTGTGACGACTTTTTTTGCGAAACCATCGAAAATGCCGGTTCCGCCGAGTTCTCCCCCGGAAAAGCGCTTATTCTGGTAGATATACCTATTGGGCGGGGCTGTTTTTTATGCTAGAATGCCCGACGCTGTATTGGTTTACCGGGATATGTCCCGGACCAACCTGAAAGAAATTAATCCGGCGCCCATTGCCGGGTTTCATATCTTACGATGAGGCTTTGTTATGGCAATCTCCAGCAAGGATATCAATTCGGCCTTCAGCGCCGAGGTTACCGCGATTCCGGGAGGCGAATTCCTGAACCGCTGTTTTTCCTGCGGCGCCTGCAGCGGTATCTGCCCGGTCAGTCAGGCAATCCCTGATTTCGACCCCCGGAAGATCATCCACATGATCCGGATGGGCCTGAAAGACGCGTTGCTCGCCTCCGAGCTGCTCTGGTTCTGCTCCCGCTGCCGCAGCTGCATCTTTGTCTGCCCCCAGGACGTCCGTTTTGCCGAAATCATGGTCGCCCTGCGCCAGCTGGCCATGAAGGGTGGCTACATCACCGCGCAGGATCTGCTCGACAAGGGCAAGGCCGCCTGGGTTGAACGCGATCTCTGCGTGTCCTGCCTTACCTGTGTCCGGGTCTGCCCCTGGCGGATTCCCAGGATCGACGACCAGGGCAAGGCTGCCATTGACCCCCAGGAATGCCGGGGCTGCGGCATCTGCCCTTCCGAGTGTCCGGCCCAGGCCATCCGCTTAAACGAGTCCGAGGACGAGCGACTGATCGCCGCCTGCGGCACAAATCAGTAGTATGGTGATTCCCATGCCCTTTACCCCGAACATTCAAGCATTCTGTTGCCATTACACCTCCCAGCAGACCCTGGCCGAAGGGCCGGAAGGGTTGCTGGCCGACGGCTTCCCGAAAAGCGTGACCATCCACCGCTTGGTCTGCACCGGCAAACTTGAGGTCAGCACCCTGCTCAAGGCCTTTGAAGACGGCGCGGACGGCGTGTATGTGGCCGGCTGCCCCCTGGACAAATGCCACAACCTCATGGGCAGCCAGCGGGCCGCGAAACGGGTGGCCGCCATCAAAAAGGCCCTGGCCGAACTCGGGGTTGAACCGGAACGCATTGAGATGTATCACCTGGAGCGCGGCTTCCACCCCGGCTTTGTCAAGGCGGCCCAGGAGATGGATGAACGGATCAAGACCTTGGGCTCGAGCCCGTTTCAGGGAGGCGCGAAATGATTATTGCCGAAAGAAAACCACTCAATGAAATCATGGACATGGTCCAGGATGCCAAGCGCATTTTGCTTCTGGGCTGCCGCGGCTGCGTCACGGTCTGTTCCGCCGGGGGCGAACGCGAGGTGGAAATTCTCGCTTCCCTGATCCGCCTGGGCAAGCAGAAGGCCGGTCAGCCGGTGGAAACCATCGAGGCCACCCTGGTCCGCCAGTGCGACAAGGAATATATCGACTCCATCGACCAGTGGGATGGCCAGTACGACGCCATCGTTTCCATGGCCTGCGGGGTGGGGGTCAACTTCATCGCCAATCTGCGGCCCATGGCCAAGGTATATCCGGGGGTGAACACCTCCTCCTTCGGCGGCTCCGCCGAACAGGGGGTGTGGAGCGAGCAATGCGCCGGCTGCGGCAACTGCATCCTCCACCTCACCGGCGGCCTCTGCCCGGTTGCCCGCTGCGCCAAGAGCCTGATGAACGGCCCCTGCGGCGGTTCGGTGGGAGGCCGGTGCGAGATCCACAAGGATGTTCCCTGCATCTGGCAGTCCATCCACGACAAACTGGTCCGCATCGACAAGACGGACGACCTTGCGGCCATTGCCCCGATCCGGGACTGGAGCACGGCCGGTCACGGCGGCCCGCGCAAAACCATGCGCAACGACCTGACTGTCTGACCTGTTTTTATTGCCTGCTGTTGATTCTCCCAAAAAGCCCCGGCCCATAACCTGAGCGCCAGAATTTGGGGGTAGTGTGAAAAGCAGCAAGGGCTGATGCTCACGCTCGACCGGGGCTCTTTTCCATGGTGCGGTATTTCCCTGCCGAACACAATACTGAAAAAATACTGGGTCGCTGTTTAAGAATCGAAGAAGTCAGGTGTTACTATCGCTTCAAGTCCCGATAAAAAATTTCATGCGAGCCCAACAGCAATAGGCGTCGGGTTCCTGGATCGTATTCACAGGCCAGCAGGGTAAGCTGCCCGCTGCATTTGAACTTGTGCACAAACACCCCGGCCAGATCGCCCTTCTTGGCCTCAGCGAACCGTCGGATCGCGGACAATCTCGGCCACGGCATCATCCACATCGGCTTTCTGCATGGTACCCCCTGGTTGATTTCCAACTGTTGAAGGTCAGGTAGCAGGACATGGAAAGTCAAAAGGAAAATAACCCCAGCTCATAACAGGCTATTCTTGAGCGTACTGATATCCCGTTTTTCCGTGATGTAGCGGGTGATGGTGTTGAAGTTTCTGGTGTCGCCCACCATGATGCAGCCGATGGGGCGGTTGTTCTCGATGACCAGTTTTTTGTAGAAGGTGTCGGAGGTTGCCACCTGTGATTCATAACGGCCTTCCGCGTCGATGTTGCCGGCGGCGGCGACGTCGATGCCCGCCACCTTGAGGATGTTGCTCATGGTGGCGCCCTGATATGCGGCAGCGCCTCCCGCCATGTTGGCGCCCGCCACCTTGCCCTGCTGCATGGCCGCGGGCCAGATGCCGGAAACCACCCCCTGGTGCTCGGCCACGTCGCCCGCCGCATAGATGTCGCTGGCGCTGGTTTCCAACCGGTCGTTCACCTTGACCCCCTTGTCACAGGCAAGACCTCCGGTCTTGGCCAGCTCCAGATTGGGCCGGACCCCGGCGGAGATGACGACCATTTGGCCGGGCAGGGTATCGCCGCCTTCGAGGGCAATGCCCTCGGCCCGGCCATGGCTGCCGGTGATGGTCTTGGTCATGGCCGAGAGGCGGAAGGTAAAGCCCATACCCTCCATGAGTTCCTGGAGCCGTGCGGCTCCCCGGCTGTCCAGCTGCCGGGGCAGGAGGCGCGGGAAAAATTCCACCACCGTGACCTTCTTGCCCAGCTTGCGCAGGGCATTGCCCGCCTCCAAGCCGAGCAGGCCGCCGCCGATGAGGATCACCTCCTCAACGTTTTTGGCCTGGGCCAGGATGGCTCTGGCGTCTTTGATGTGGCGGAGGCTGAACACGCCCTGTTGGTCAATGCCCTTGATGGGCGGCAGGAAGGAATGGCTGCCCGTGGCGAGGAGCAATTGATCAAAGGCCAGCGCCTCGCCGGTCTCGGTGGTCAGCCGTTTAGCCACGGCATCGAGCCCGGTGATCCGGGTATTGATGCGCAGGTCGATCCGCTGCTCCTGGTACCAGGCATCTTTCTTGGCGATGAGCTTGTCTTCGTCGATATCTCCGGCAATGAACTCGTTGAGTCTGATCCGATAGTAAAAAGGGATATCCTCTTCGCTGAGGATGGTGATGCTGCCCTGTGGGTCCTGCTGGCGGATGGCTTCCGCCGCGGTTGTTCCGGCTACGCCGTTGCCGATGACAAGGTAGGTTTTCGTTTTCATGGCGGACACCCCAGAAGGAGGTTGAAGGGAGGGAAGATTAAAGATATTGTGACACAGTCCGGAGGGGATGTGCAAGTATTCCCGATCCGGGACCAGCAAATAGACAAACAAGGAGTAATCGGTCGCAATCAGCAGCGCCGCGTTACCCCAATACTGTAAGGGATCACAAGGCGCTGCAGATGCGCGAAAGAGGCCTGCTCGCAATACTCACGTATGCGAGCAGGCCGATGACAAAGTAGATGCGGGGCCTTGTGGTCCCTTACGACAAGGAAGGTGTGGGGATGAGCGAAAAAGAGAAGAAGAGCCTCTGCCCGTGCGGCACGGGGTTGAAGTTTGCCGAATGCTGCGCGCCGTTTCTGGAGGGCAGCCAGCTTGCCCCGACTGCGGAGGCGCTGATGCGCTCACGCTATGCCGCTTTTGCCGCGCAGGATGTCCCCTACCTCCTGCGCTCCTGGCACCGGAGCACCCGGCCGGCCACTCTTGATCTGGACGATGAGGCGAGTTTTATCTGGCACGGTATCGAGGTGCTGGAGACCGAGGGCGGCGGAGCGGGGGAGCAGACCGGGGTGGTGGAGTTTGTCGCCAATTTCTCCGGGCATGGCCAGGAGCACCGGTTGCATGAGCGGGCCAAGTTTGTCTGCGAAGAGGGCCAGTGGCTGTACGTGGACGGCAAGGTGAATCCGGGCCGGGTTCCGGCAACCAGCGAAAAGATCGGACGCAACGAACCCTGTCCCTGCGGGAGCGGCAGGAAGTACAAAAAATGCTGCCAGTCTCAGTAGCGTGTAACCGCATCATTCGCACCTTATTGTTACGCCCCGTGTCGTCATTCCGGCGGAAGCCGGAGGTAAGCGAGCGAGAGCGAGACTCCGATCCCGCAGTCAAGAGCTTCTGGACCCCGGCTTCCGCCCGGGGTGACGGTGCTGGATCCATCGATTATTTCTCTAAATAAGCACGAGCCGGGCGTCCGGCTGTTACGGCTGGCTGTCTTCGTCCAGGTAGTCCTTCAGTTTTTCCAAAAGGCTTTCCGGCAGATCCTCCCCGTACATGAAGGCCTGGGCCTCTTCCCCGGTGATCTGGCTCTTGATTTCCAGGGGCAGGGAGCGGAGCAGGGCTACCCGCTCCGGATTGGGCTTTTTCTTGTCGGCAGTGCTGTCCATGTGCATCCTCTTCGTTTGCGTGGGGTTCAGGAGCGCCAGATGACCCGGGTATCTTTTCTGGGCGGGATCTTGAAATAAGGAAATCTCGGGTAGCCGAAGATCATGGCCCCATAGAGGTGGTACCCCTCGGGCAAGGCCAGGGCGTCGAGCAGGGGCTGGTGTCCGGCCGCGGCGGCGCTCATCAGGATGCCGGCCCAGCAGGTGCCGATCCCGCAGCTGGCCGCGGCCAGGTCAAAATAGGTCAGGGCGATGGTGCAGTCGATTTCCGGCTTGAGGCTGTCCCCGTGGGCATGGGCCACCAGCAGATGGGGCGCGCCGCGCAAGACCATGTCCTTGCCCTGATCCCAGGCGGAGACGATGCCGGGATAGGCCGTGCCGGTCCGCAGCCAGTCCACGACCAGCCCGGCCAGATGGTGCACCGCCTCGGGATTTTCCACAACCAGCCAGTGCACCGGCTGTTCGTTCTTGGCGGAGGGGGCCCAGCGGCACAGGTCGAGAAGCTGTTCGATATGGGCACGGGGAACCGTCTGCCGCTGGTAAGTGCGGATGGAACGCCGGGTGGTGAGAAGCTGGCCGGTTTTCTTGAGCGTAGGCAGGAGGGCGCCGTTGCCGATGGCCTGGAAGTCGTCGGGGTTCATGGCCGCAAGGCTTAAGGCGTCATGGGGGCAAACCGCCACGCAGTGTCCGCACTGAATGCAGAGGCGGGCCGCCGCCGGGCGTATCTCCGGAAAGCCCTCGTCGCCGGTCAGCGCAATAAGGCTGAAAGGGCATTCCGCTGCGCAGATCCCGTCTTTTTTGCATTTTTTCCGGTCGATGCTGATCAGGGCCATTGGTTCACTCCCGCAAGGTATTGAGTAACAATAAACCGTCGCCGCTATCGCTGCTGTAACAAAATAATGTCGTCATCCGGATGGCAAAAACGCGATAGTCAGACCGGAGGGGCCGGCCCGGCCTCTGTCTCCGGCCTGGCGGCGGGCGGGATAACCTGGCCGAGTCTGGCCGGGGCAACCACGGTGATGGTGGTTCCCTTGCCGGGGGCCGAATCGATTTCCACCCTGCCATTGATCAGTTCGACCCGTTCGGTGATACCTGCCAGGCCGAAGCCCTGTCCTTTCAGGGCAGGGGTAAATCCCGTGCCCTGGTCTTCGACGGTGAGGGTGACCTGCTCTTTTTCAAAGAGAATCCGCAGGCGCGCCGTATCGGCGTGGGCATGACGGAGAATGTTGGTGAGCGCCTCCTGGGCCACCCGGAAAAGAACGGTTTCGATCACCGGGTCAACCCTTCTCGGGCCGCCGCTCGCCTCAAAGGTAATGGCGATTTTGCGGCTGAACCATTTTTCTTCGGTCAGGTGGCGCAACGCCGGAACCAGGCCGAAATCGTCCAGCTGGGCGGGGCGCAGATCGTGGACCATTCGGTACAGGGCCTGTGACATCTCCTGGCAGAGATTCTGGGAGCGTTCAAGCAGGGTCACGGCCTTGGGATTTGTGCCGACCACTGTTTTCAAGGCGGCCATGTTCAGGCTGGCGGCGGTGAGAATCTGGGCGGTATCGTCATGGAGTTCCCGGGAGATGCGGCCGCGCTCTTCTTCCTGGGCCAGGACGATATGGCGGAAAAGATCCTTCCGGAGTTTCCGGCGCTTCAACAGCTCGTCCTGGACCTGTTCCAGGGCGGCGAGTTTTTCCTGCTGAGCCTTGTGCAGTTCCTGGCGCCGGCCCTTTTCGGCAATATGTGAGGCGCGGATGAGGTTGCCCATGGTGAACAGGGCCAGGAGTGTGCTGACAAGCTGGATCGGCATGCCGGTTATTTCTTGGAACAGCTCGGCGTTGATGAATGGCGCCGGATAGATTTCGGCCCGGGCGGGAAAGATCTGGGTCAGGCCGAACAGGGCAAAGCCCCAGGCGGCAAGGCGGTAGGCGCTGGCCAGGGGTGCATTGGCCGCTTTGTTTTTGAGTGCATGGTTTTTCAGAGCCAGGGCGGCGAGCATGGCGCCGGGCAGGGCCAGAAGGTAGCGGGCCAGGGCATCGGCGCATCGCAGGCAGTTCGGCGCCGATTTCCAGGGGATGATGTGGTTGATGCCGATGGCGAGGAAATAGACCAGGACAAAGCCCAGGCTGGCGTACAGGCTCGCCGCAACCTGGCGTCGGGCCGGGCGAAAGGCCTGGACGCCAAAGGCGGTCAGGGCGGCAAAGGAAAGGGTCAGAAAAAAGAGCTTGGCCAGAAGGAGTGGCTTTGGGGTGGCAATCTCCAGCCAGACCCCCGGCAGGATAACGATCTCCAGCCATTGGTGGATGGCGTTGAGGATGCCGAACATGGCAAGGGGCTTGAGGAGCGTGGCTTCGGCGACATCGGGCGAACGGCCGGCCTCAAGGGCCATGGCCAGGCCCATGCTGAAGAAGGCAAGGCCATAGATGAAGTACATCAGCAGATAGTTGAGTTGCAGAAAATTTAAATACATACGCTGGCTGGAAACAAGAGGGTTGGGAGTAATTTTTTTGGCAAACGAACACTCTCTCTCGCCTTCAGGACAGTCATACCTGAAACCCCGAAACTGTGCAAAGAAAAAGCGAAGAAAATTGGGTAGATATTGCCATTCTGAATGGGTATAGTTGAAGAGGTGCCCGGACCGGGGATCAACGGAGACCGGAACCGATTCTCCGGGCGCAGGCAAAGGGGAGAATATGGAGCAGACACGAGCATACGAAAAACTTGACCGGCCCGAGGTGCTTGCCCGGCTGTTTCATCCACGGCAAGACACGACGGCGCCGCCCGTTGGCGCCCAGGATCACGGGATAGAGGTGGAAGCAGGGGTGGCGCTCGGGGCCAGATTTTTTCTGACCGCTGACGAGGCCGCGGTCAATCTTCTCTTTTTTCACGGCAATGGCGAGGTGGTCGGCGATTATGACGATGTCGGACCCCTGTACAATGAGCATGGCATCAACTTCCTGGCCGTTGACTATCGTGGTTACGGACGGAGCACCGGCAGGCCCACCGTTACCGCCATGATCCAAGACGCGCATCGCGTCTTGGGCTGGGTTCGGGCCTGGCTGTCCGGGCAGGGGCGCACCGGCCATCTGGTGGTAATGGGCCGTTCGCTGGGCAGCGTGTCGGCCATCGAGCTGGCTGCCTCGGAAGAAACGGTTGCCGGGCTCATTGTCGAGAGCGGCATTGCCCAGACCCTGCCGTTTTTGCTTACCCTCGGTCTTGATGTTCAGGCACTGGGTATTGATGAGGCGGACGGCTTTGGCAATCTGCAAAAAATCGCCCAGGTGCAAAAGCCCACCTATATTCTCCATGCCCAGCATGACCAGATCATTCCCATCGGTCTGGCCGAAGGGCTGCAGAGTGTCTGCGGGGCGCGGAGCAAGGAATTTCAGATGATTCCCGGCGCCGATCACAACAATATTCTGGCGCTGACCGGCAAGCTCTATTTTCAGGCGATCAGGCAATTTCTAAAAAGAGTCGGCAAATCCCACGGACCGAGACGATCCGGCATTCTCAGCTCAGAAACCCGGGGGGGATATGGCAAGAGACCCACGCCAAGCGAACCGGAGCGGCAGCGACACGTTCCGGCGGGCTGGTTTCGTGGTCGGGCTGCTGGGGGGCTCGGCGGTGGCCGTGGGGCTGTATGAGCCAGGCGGTGACTTTGCCTTCCCGGCTCTGATCCTTGCCGGGCTGGTCCTGATCTTTGCCCTGCTGGAGATGCGGCAGGGAGGCGCCGATTCTCCGCCGGATTCTTCTTTTTTCGGCACTGCCGGGCCTCTGCTCTGGGTTGTTGGAGTCTGGATTTTTTTTCGCTATTTCGGGAAAGTCGCTCCCCAGCTGATTCTCCTTCCGGTCGGGCTCATCGGCTGGCTGGTCATCAGTTTCCCCATGCAGGCGTTGCTCGTCCCCATCCTGGCCGTGATCGGGATGGAGGCAGGGCTGTGGGGTTTGGGCTTTCAGGAAACGGCAGGGCTGGCAGGGAATCTGGCCGGGTATGCCGCCGCCGGGTTGGGGCTCAGTATTTTCATGAGCAGCAAGGCCTACCGCCGCCGGATGCGAAAGGCCCTGATCCGGGCAAAAAGGGATACCGCCAGCCGACAATATGCCCGGGATCTTGGCCTGTTTGCCGACATGCCAGATATTCTCCATGTGTTGCCGGATTACGACCTCATTGAAGACCCGGAGGCGGGCAGTCAGCCCGCGGTGGAAATCATCACCGCAGCCTTTGACCTGCAGCTCGAACTCATCCGCCAGACCCTGGTCCTGTCAACGGTGGCCCTGCTGTGGCCGGACCCGGAGGGCCAGGAATACCGGCTGCGCAGCATCGCCACCACCAGAAAAGACATAGCCCCCGGGCCGTTTGAGGTCGGGGTCGGCATCACCGGGGCGCTGATGGGCGCGGAGGAGCTGGTGAGCCTGGCCCCGGCCATCCCTTCCCTGGGGGTGCCCTATTATCTGAAGCAGATCGAGGTGGGGGGGATTCTCGCGGTCCGCCTTCCCGATGACGCGGAGGAGTGGCTCGGGTTTGACGACAAGAAGATCGCCCCGCTTCTCTGTGTGGATCGTCCCGGTCAGCAACCCTGGACAGAGCAGGAAAAAGCGACCATGACCCTGGCCGCGCGGAAGCTCGCCCTTGACGTGAACATGGGCCGGCAGTTTCAGGCCATGGCCCACGAGCGCAGCGCCATCCAGCGGGTCTGTCTCGCCATGCGGGAGTTAAATGGGGCACTGGGGCTTGAACAGGTTCTTCAGGCCACCATCAAGGCGGTGCGGACTCTGGTGAGCGCTGATTTTATTTCCATCAGCCTGGCCTGTGGGAACGGGCATTGTGTGGCCCTGGCCGAGGGCGAAGGGGCCGAGCAACTCATGGGCCGTGAATTTTCCAGGGAAGAGGGGCTGGTGGGCCAGGTGCTCAAGATCAACCGGCCTCTGCCGGCCAAGGCCCAGTGTCACGGGCCTACCCAGGTTTTCGGTCATGACCATCTGCTCACCGGCTACAATTCGCTGCTGGTTCTGCCCCTGCAAAAAGAGAAGGGGGAGGTGACCGGGGCGCTCACCGTTGCGGTGAAAGAAGCGGAGGTCTTCACCAGGGCCCGGCAGGAAATTCTGGAACTCATCGCCGCCCAGGTCGCGGTCAAGATCGATCTGGGGTAGGCCCATGAGGAGATCAACCGGCTGGCCACCATCGACGGACTCACCGGCCTGATCAATCACCGCACCTTTCAGCATGGCTTTGAGGTGATGCTGGTCCGGGAGGAGCGGCGGGCAGGGGTCTTGAGTCTGCTGCTCTGCGATATCGACCATTTCAAGAAGATCAATGACAGCCATGGCCATCCCTTTGGCGACAAGGTTCTCAAGGAGGTGGCCGCCATTCTCCGCCGGGCGGCGCGCAGCGTGGATCTGGCGGCCCGGTACGGCGGCGAGGAGTTCGCCCTCGTTCTGGAAGGCTCCGGCGAGCAGGGAGGCCTCCAGATGGCCGAGCGCATCCGGCAGGAGATCGAAAAAATGGTGCTCCACAGCGAAAACGGGCCGGTGCGGATCACCTTGTCCCTGGGGCTTGCCGTCTATCCCGGCCACGGCGCGGACAAGGCCCGCCTGATCAGCCGGGCCGATCAGGCCCTGTACCGGGCCAAAAAACAGGGTCGCAACCGGGTGGTTCTCTGGCAGGAGGAATGATGAGGCTGATTGCCTCCGGCGGCGCAGGCGCGGGGCGGTCAAGGCGCTGGAGAGAGATTCACTTTGCCCGCAGTCCAATCTTTCAACTGGTAAAAAGAACAATCGCGGCCACGGCGCAGAGCATGCCCAGAACCTGTTTGGCGGT
>JAJZSH010000021.1:0-19860 GCA_021822005.1 Deltaproteobacteria bacterium
CTAAATAGCCATATCAAAAATTGATGTCAAGCAAATACTGAATGGGAATTCAGGAAAAGAGTCGCGAAAAAACGAGTGCAAAAACCATATTTTTCCATTTTTTCAGTAAGTTAGAAGCCGAAGCCCGTCCATGGATTTCTCCTGGCCCGACAAAGGGAGAGATAGCGAAATCGCCACAAATTCAAACTGTTAGCCAAGGTAGAAATACCGTGGTGACAACTACCTAATCAGCTCTTTTTTTGCATCAATGCGGCGCCAGTCCGACCCAGCAACTCGAGAAGCCGCTGATGGATGTTGTCGAACCCGCCATTGGACATGATGACCACCACGTCGCCCTCGCGGGCGGTGCCATCAAGACAGGAAAGAACCTCTTCGGTTGTCGAAAAATACCCGGCAGAGAGACCGCGGCTTGCCAGATCGTCAACCAGCTGCCGGGAGGAAAACCGTTCGGCAGCCGGGATATTGGCAAGGGGGGCAGGCTCGCGCACCAGGACCTCTGCCGCGGCATCAAAGGCAGAGGCGTAGGCCTCCTGAAAGACCTTGCGCCTGCTGGAGTTTGTCCGGGGCTCAAAAACAGCCACCAGACGGCGCCCTGCATAGGCGGCCGCCAGAGCGGCCAGGGTTTCCCGGACCGCGGTCGGGTGATGGGCAAAATCGTCGATTACCGTCACCCCGCGCGCCACGCCCCGGACCTCCTGCCGCCGCCGCACCCCTTGAAATTTTCGCACCCCCCGGGCAACGTCCTGCCGGGCAAAACCCAGGATATCGAGAACCGCGATCACGGCCAGGGCATTCAAGGCATTGTGCCGTCCGGGCAGCACATTTTCGTAGCCGCCGAAGGGGACACCATTCCTGCTGACCTGAAACGAGGTGGCTGACGGGCTGACAAGCAGATCAGTCACCCGCCAGTCGCAGCCTTCGGAACACCCATAGCCGATCACCGTACACCCGGCCCCCTGGCAAACCTCCCGGACTACCGGGTCATCCCAGCATGCCACCAGAAACCCATCCGGGGGCATACTGGCGACGAGCCTGGCAAAGGAGGCCTTGATGGCAGAAAGATCGGCATAGATATCAGCGTGGTCAAACTCGATGCTGGTCAGAATGGCGATCTGTGGCCGGTAATGGAGAAACTTCGGCCCCTTGTCGAAAAAGGCCGTGTCGTACTCATCGCCTTCGGCGACAAAATATCTCCCCTCCGCCACATTAAAATTCCGGCCAAAGGCCTGCACCAACCCACCGATCATGAAACTCGGCTCCGCGCCGATCTCGCGGAGCAGGCTGGCCAGGAGGGAGGAGGTCGTGGTCTTGCCATGGGTTCCGGCAACAACCAGAGAGGCCTTGTCGCGGATAAAGAAATGGCTCAGGGCCTGGGGAAAGGAGACATAGGGGATTGCGCGCTCGGCCAGGGCCAGCGCTTCCGGGTTATCCCGCCTGATGACATTGCCGACCACCACCAGATCCGGACGCGGCTCAAGATTGTCCGGGGAATAGCCGGACTGCACGGCAATAGCCTGCCCGGCCAGAAAATCACTCATGGGGGGATAGACCTGCTGGTCCGAACCGGTCACGGAGAAGCCGGCGCTTTTCAGCATGCCGGCCAGGGCGCCCACCCCGGTGCCGCAGATGCCCATGAGGTGGATGTGCCTGATATTTTCAGGAAAGCGGTTGAGGGCAGGATCGGGGCCCACCGGGGAAACGGACACGGTCAGGACCTGACGGTATCCCGCACCGACTGGTAGATGGCGCGGAACATCTCGTCAAAATTGCCCGGCGCAAGCCGACCCACCTCGATGAACTTCACCACGATCTCCTTGGACACCTTCAGGATCGCATCCTCGGAAACAGGCTTCAGAGCGGGTTCGGGCGTTTTAGCTGAATGACTCATAGAATTCTCGGGAAAGGAACACCAGGGGAGAAGGCAAGAAAAAACCTCTGCCATACACGAAGAAGGCCAATTCTTAAAGGCTGGCAGAGGCTGACCTGTCGAGAAAAACCGGATAAGCCCTCCCCAAAGGTGCGTTTGCAAAAGAGTGGTGGAGCTAAGCGGGATCGAACCGCTGACCTCTTGAATGCCATTCAAGCGCTCTCCCAGCTGAGCTATAGCCCCACATTATCTTGAAGCGCCGGACAACGACAACCCGCCAGACACGCTGGTTCAAATACCACCCGCCGCATTGCATGTCAAGCGTTTTCTCCAGGAAAAGTCCTGCCATTTTTCTTGCCAAGGCCCGGTGAGTCTGTTACAGTCTGGGAGATTTTCTTCGATGGCCATAACTCTCTGGAAATTAAAGGCATTCTAATAAAACGTAGAGGTAACTGCATCATGTTCTCGCCCTTTGACTCGCTGTTCGGATGGCTCTCCAACGATCTGGCCATTGACCTGGGAACTGCCAACACTCTGGTTTTCGTAAAAGGCAAAGGCATTGTTCTACGGGAGCCCTCGGTGGTTGCCATCCGCAAGGATGCGCGCACCAACAAGGTTCTGGCCGTAGGCAAAGAGGCGAAGATGATGCTGGGCCGCACCCCGGGCAATATTATCGCGGTCAGGCCGATCAAGGACGGCGTCATCGCCGACTTTGAAGTTACCGAGGCAATGCTGCGCTACTTCATTAACAAGGTCCACAATCGCCGCACCCTGGTGCATCCCCGCATCATCATCAGCGTTCCCTCCGGCATCACCCAGGTTGAAAAGAGGGCGGTCAAGGAATCCGCCGAGTCGGCGGGCGCTCGCGAAGTGTACCTCATCGAAGAGCCAATGGCTGCGGCCATCGGCGCAGGGTTGCCCATCACCGAGCCAACCGCCAACATGGTTGTTGACATTGGCGGCGGCACCACCGAGGTTGCAGTGATTTCCCTGGCAGGCATTGTCTATGCCAGCTCCCTGCGGGTGGCTGGCGACAAAATGGACGATGCCATCCTCCATTACATCAAACGCAAACATAACCTGGCCATCGGCGAACACACCGCCGAAGTCATCAAAACAACCATTGGCGATGTCATGCCAGAGCCCCCCTACGACACCATGGAGGTCAAGGGCCGCGATCTTGTTTCCGGCGTACCGAAAACCCTGACCATTACCTCGGAAGAAATCCGCACCGCCATCACCGAACAGGTTGACGCCATAATTGAGGCGGTCAAAATGGCCCTTGAACTCACCCCGCCGGAACTTTCCGCTGATATTGTCGACCAGGGCATCGTTCTCACCGGCGGCGGCGCTTTGTTGCGTAATCTTGACAAAAGACTCTCCGAGGAAACCGGCCTGCCCATCATCATTGCGGACGACCCTCTCTCCTCCGTGGTGCTTGGCTCAGGCAAGGCCCTGGAAAACATTGACATTCTCAGAGAGGTAATGACCACCTGAGGCGGAGCGCTCCAAGCCGTCACCTTGGTTTTTTATTGTGCAAAAGCTTCAGGCGCACCTTTCCTCTCTTTAATTTTAAGAAAAACATGGCGACATACGTAACTGATCACAGAGTATGCGACCAAGTCCAGCACTGCATCCCAAACTGTAAGCGATTACAGGGTGCGGCAGATGCGCGACAGAGGCCTGAGAGCTATACCTCAGTATGCGTTCAGGCCGATAACAGCAGCGCCAGCGGCGAAGCAGATGTCGTGCCCTGTAATCGCTTACCGACATACAACTATTTTCAGAGTCTGTGATGAGGAAAAAAAACAAACGCGCCAGACAGATCAGACTCTTTCTTTTTTTCGGCCTTCTCCTCACCCTGTTCATTATTCTGATTGTCTCCACGGTGGGCCGCCAGGAATTTAACGCCCCCCACAAATTAGCCCTTGAAGTCATCGGCACGGCCCAGTATGGCATGACCCGGATAACCGGGAGTCTCAAAAATGGCTGGCGTAACTATACCTCGCTGATCAACGTCCGGGAGGAAAATGCCCGCTTGCGGGAAGAACTGCAGAAATACAAGGCGGTCAACAACGAATACCGGGAGGCCGTGGCAACCAATGTCCGGCTGGCAAAACTTCTCGAGATGAAAGAAACTCTCCCGGCCCCCACCCTTACCGCCGAAATCATCGGGGTGGACCCTTCCCAGTGGTTCAAGACAATCATTATTGACCGGGGCAGCAGCGATGGGGTCCAGGTCGGCATGCCCGCCGTGACGGTCGAGGGCGTTGTGGGTCAGGTCACAAACACCTCACCCCATTTTGCCAAGATATTGCTGGCAACCGACCCAAACAGCGCCCTTGACGGTCTGGTCCAGGAAACCAGGGTTCAGGGGATCGTCAAGGGAGGCGGCGCCAGCTTCCACATGGAGTATGTGCTCAAAAACAACGAGGTGGGGAAAGGCGACAAAATCGTCACCTCCGGGATCGGAGGGGTTTTCCCGAAAGGTGTGCCGATCGGCACGGTGTCAAAGGTCGAAAAATCAGGCCGGGGAATGTTCCAGGAAATTGAGATAGAACCCGCTGCGGATTTCTCCCAGCTTGAATATCTGATTATTGTCATGAAAAAGGATCCGCTGGCCAAATAATGATGAACGCGTTGAAAAGAAATAAGGCTCTCTCCATGCAGGATACGAAGCGTTTTCACAACACCTCGCCCCTGCTCCAACGGATACCTGCAATCCCAACCCAGACTCTTGCCCAATGGTTTTAAGTTTTCTTTTTCTCTCAGGGACCATCCTCCTCATCCTGCAGACCACTCTGCTCCATTCCTTGCCTGAATGGTTTGGACGCCCCAACCTTTTGTTTTTGTTTATTGTTTTCCTTGGCACATACCTCGATATCTATAAAGGCGCGGTGCTGGTCCTGCTGTTTGGCCTGATCATGGATATCTTCTCCGGTGTTTTTCTCGGTCTCCACCCGGTGATCTACCTTGTTCTCTTCTTCGTCCTCCAGGTCATTTCCAGACACCTGACCATCAATGAGTCGATTCACCAGATCCCGCTGGTTGCCTTGAGCTATCTTTTTACCGCCAGCAGCATCTTTATCTTCACCTCGATCCTGACGCCGGAGAGCAGGCTGTACTGGGCCTGGGGAAATGAAATCCTGCAAGTCCTTATTCTCTCGGTTATCTGTATCCCTTTTTTCAATTTTCTCCATTGGCTCACCACGGTTTTTGACAGCAAGAATGCAAACAATCCGTTTCGCCGTCAAAAATCAGGAAACCGCTACCGGATGCAGTAAGGGCTCCACTCAAAAAACATGCCGCCACGTCCCCTTGCCAAAATAAACAAGATTGATCCGGCCGAGCTCAAGATGCTCAAAAAGCGGATTGATATCGCCATGGCCGTGATTATCTTTTCCGCCGCCCTGCTCTTGACCAGGCTCTGGTATCTGCAGATATACCGTGGCGATGAATACGCGAAACTTTCAGAGATCAACCGCATCCGCATCCAGAAGATCGCCGCCCCCCGTGGCAATATCCTGGACCGGACCGGCCAGCCGATTATCACCAACCGCCCCCGTTTCAATGTGGTCTGGAGCCGGGAAGACGCGCCCAACCCCGATGAGATCATAAAGGATCTCGCCAGGATCCTCAACGAAGACATTTCCGTGCTGCTGGACAGAATCCGGGCCGCCACCGAAAATCCCCGCTACATGCCCACCAGGCTCAAGGAGGATATCGACTGGGAAACCCTGGTCGCCATAGAGAACAAACACCTCTCGCTTCCCGGGGTCCGCATCGAGGTCATACCTTCCCGCGACTATCTTTACGGTGACCTTGCCTCCCATCTCGTCGGCTACCTTGGCGAAATAAGTCCGGCCGAACTGAAAGAAAGCCGCTACGCCAAGTACCAGAGCGGCGATCAGGTCGGCAAACAGGGAGTGGAAAAGATCTTCGAAGAGTATCTCAAGGGCGAAAAAGGTCGCAACTATCTGGAGGTTGACGTCCACGGCTTTGAACAGCGCCAGATGCAGTTGCAGGATCCTTTCCCAGGCAATGACCTGCACCTGACCCTCGATATCGAGCTGCAACGCGCCGCGGAAGAAGCCATGGCCGACAAGGCCGGAGCCGTGGTGGTCATGGAGGTGAACACCGGCAAGCTGCTGGCCATGTGCAGCAGCCCCCCGCTGCATCTCCAGGAATTTGTCGGCGGTATTTCGGCAAAAGCCTGGACCAAACTGCTCAACGACCCGCTCAACCCCTTGCTCAACAAAACCATTCAGGGGCAATATCCCCCCGCCTCCACCTTCAAGATCGTCACTGCCCTGGCGGCCATTTCCGAAGGGGTTATCACCCCTGACGCCACCTTCTTCTGCGGCGGCTCCCTGAATTTCGGCAACCGGAGGTACGGCTGCTGGAAGAAAGGCGGCCACGGCACGGTGGATCTCCACCGGGCTCTGGTCGAATCATGCGATGTCTATTTTTATTCGGTCGGCCAAAGGCTGGGGGTCGATACCATTGCCAAGTACGCACACAGCCTCGGCCTGGGGAAGAAAACCGGCATCGAGCTCGAACATGAAAAAGGCGGCATCATTCCTTCAACGGCGTGGAAACAGCAACGCTTCAAGGAAAAATGGCAGGACGGGGAAACCCTCTCTGTCGCCATAGGCCAGGGCTATGTGCTGACCACCCCCCTGCAGCTCTGCCGGATGACCGCCGCCTTGGTCAACGGCGGCACCCTCTACCGGCCCCAGATGGTGCACAGCATCACGGCTCCGGACGGCAAAACCCTGAAAACCTTTGCCCCGGTCAGCGAGGGCAAGATTCTTGGTTCCGCGCACTCGCTCGCTCTCATCCAGGACGCCCTGGTCGGGGTGGTGAACTCGCCGGGCGGCACCGCCAAGGTGGTGAAACTCCCGGATGTCCTCATCGGCGGCAAGACCGGCACCGCCCAGGTGGTGCGTCTCGCCCAGGTCGAAGGCATGAGCGAGAAAGCCATCCCCTACAAATACCGGGACCATGCCTGGTTTACCTCGTTTGCCCCCGCGGAAAAACCGGAGATTGCCGTAACCGTACTGGTGGAGCATGGCCAGCACGGCGGCTCCTCGGCCGGCCCTGTCGCCAGGGCCGTGTACAAACGCTATTTTGAGCTCAAGACCGGCAAACGGGGAGACGCAGCGGAGCCGCCACCATCTGTTGCCAAGGATGAAAAGGAAGAATAACATGCTACGCTTTGACCGACGCCTGCTGCTTAATTTCGACTGGGTCCTGATTGGGGCCGTGCTCGTTGTCGCACTCCTCGGCCTGGCCAATCTTTACAGCTCCACCCATCTATACAAGGATATGGGCGCCCCGCTCTACCTGAAGGAACTCACCTACTACCTGTTCGGCGCAGCCATCATCCTGCTCATCGTCAGCATCGACTACCGGGTGCTGCTCACCCTGAATTACCCATTATATATCGCGATGATCCTCCTGCTGCTCTTCGCTCTTGTCTTCGGCAAAACCATCGGCGGCGCCCAGCGCTGGATCAATCTCGGCTTTTTCCGCCTGCAGCCCTCGGAACCGGCCAAGCTCATCCTGGTCATTACCCTGGCCAGTTACTATTACCGCAAAGAAACGGGGAAAGGCTTCGGCATGCTCGACCTGGCTGTCCCGGCCCTGCTGACCGGCCTGCCCTTTCTTCTGATCGCCAAACAGCCCGATCTCGGCACAGGTCTTTTGCTGGGTTTTATCTTTATTTCCATGACCCTGTTTGTCAAGCTCCGCTGGACCACCCTGGCGACTCTTTTGTGCGGCGGGCTCTCCGCCATCCCCATCGCCTGGAAGTTCTTCTTGAAACCCTACCAGCGCCAGCGGGTTGAAACCTTTCTCAATCCGGAAAACGACCCCCTGGGCACGGGCTATCACATCATCCAGTCAAAAATCGCCGTGGGCAGCGGCTTGATCTTCGGCAAGGGCTACCTGAAAGGAACCCAGGGCCAGCTCGATTTTCTGCCGGAACGGCACACCGACTTCGCCTTTTCTGTCTGGGCCGAGGAGTGGGGCTTTCTGGGCTCTGTTCTTCTGGTGATCTGCTATTTTTTCATGATCCTCTGGGGCCTGAACATTGCCATCTCCGCCAGGGATAAATTTGGAGTGCTGCTAGCCTTTGGCGTGGTCTCGCTCATCTTCTGGCAGGCGTTCATCAACCTGGCCATGGTCATGGGGTTGCTCCCCGTGGTGGGGGTGCCCCTGCCCCTTGTCAGCTATGGCGGCTCTTCGCTGCTTACCAACCTGGCAGGTCTTGGCCTCTTGATGAATATCCGGATGCGCCGCTACATGGGCACAAGCTGATCGCTGTCTCCTCCGCCGGCCTGGTCAATTCACAGCCAGCCCCTTTGCCGACAGGAATCAGAGACCAAGGCGCTCAGCCCCCGGATGAACTCCGGGCTGGTGTTGAGGGAGACGGTGCGTTCAAGCCGCACCCCTAACGACCCAGCCAGCTCCCGGTACTGGATGTCGATCTCATAGAGGGTCTCCACGTGGTCGGAGACAAAGCTGATGGGCACCATAAGGATATTCCTGCAACCCTCGGCAGCCAGACGCTCCAGCATCTCCGGGGTGGAGGGGGAAAGCCACTCCACCGGCCCGCTCCGACTCTGGAAACACAGCCGCCCGGCCATGCCGGTCATCTTTTCCACGGCGGCGATGGTCCGCTTGATCTGATCCAGATACGGATCACCCTCCCGGATGAAGGAAACCGGCAGGCTGTGCGCACTGTAGATCAGCTGCACCGGTTCTCCACCGAATCCCGCCATCCCCTCCCGAATGCCCTGCGCCAGACACGCGACATACTCCGGCTGGTCCGGCCATTCCCGGATCTCGGCAAGCTCGAAGGCCTGCCCCGATGCGGCCACAGCCTTGCGAAGATGATCCAGGGATGAACCGGTGGTGGCGCGGGAATAATGGGGATAGAGGGTCAGGACCACAATGCGGCGGATCCCGGCCTGGGAAAATTCCGCCAGGGCAGCCTCCGCACCTGGCCGCCAGTAGCGCATGGCCATGCGCACCACGAAAGGGCCGTCAGCGGCCAGGGCCTCTTCCAGCGCCCTCCCCTGCTCCCCGGTGATCCTCGCCAGGGGCGAGCCGCCGCCGATCAGGCGATAGGCCTCCCGGCTTTTCGGCGCCCGTTTGGCGGCGATCCTTCCGGCAATGAATTTCTGGAGAAAGGGAAAGGGGGAAAGCCGGATGATCTCGCGGTCGGAGAAGAGATTGACCAGAAAGGGTTCCACCTCAGCCAGGGTTTCAGGCCCGCCGAGATTGAGGAGGATGACGCCGATGGGTTCGCTCATGCCCCAAACGCCTCCAGCAGAAAGAGATCCCCTTTCAGCCGTTCCCCCAGCTCCTCCGGGGAAAAATCAAGCTCCGTGAAAAGCCTCTCTTCAATGGCATGGGCCTGGGCGAAGTTTTGCCGGATTCTGGCGTGGAGCCCCTCGTCCCCGTTGCCGTAGCGGTGGATGATGTAGTCGAGCCGGGCGTCAAGGGTGACGATTGCGTCGTGGAGCACCCGTTTGTCCGCGTAATAGACGATTTCCTTTTCCGTGCAACGCTCCGGCGGGCCGTTTTTCAGGACAACATGCTCGGCCACGATCTCGGCCAGCTCGTCAAGGCCATGCCGCAGGCAGATTTCCCGGCCCAGCTCGTCGTGGCGCAGCTCCGTTTCAAGGCTGGCGGTCTTGGCAATATCGTGCAACAGGGCGCCGCTCACGATGAGTTCCAGGGAAAGGGTGCGACCAGCCCGCGCCAACCCCTGCCCGATGAGTCCGGCCACCCGGCCGACCATCAGGGAATGCTCCCGGATATTGGGCAGCATCGCATACTGCTCCATGAGCCGGAAACATTGGGCAATGGAGGGAATCATTCCTAGCCTTTTTTGCTCAGCCGATGCACCGCCTCAACAAAGAACCTGGCCTGCTCCGGCGGGATTTCCGGGACGATGCCGTGGCCGAGGTTGAAGATATGGCCCCGCGCGCCCTTGGCCTGATCGAGGATGTCTTGGATCAGCCGTTCCATCTTCGCCGGCGGCAGCAGCAGGGCGATGGGGTCCATGTTGCCCTGGAGCGACACCTTCTGCCCCACCACCTTCACCGCCTCGTCAAGAGGGAGCCGCCAGTCAAGGCCCAGCACGTCGGCCCCGCTCTCAAGGGACTGGGGCAGCAGGGTCGCGCCGTTGTTGGCGAAATAGATGATGGGTACTGTCACGCCGCTCGCCTTCAGGGCCGCGATGATCCGCTTCACGTAGGGAATGGCGAACTCGGCGAAATCGCAGGGCGCCAGCACTCCGGCCCAGGAATCGAAGATCTGCAAGGCCTGGGCTCCGGCCGCGGCCTGGGCCTTGAGATAGAGGGTGGTGCAATCGGTGATCTTGTTCAGCAGATCGGCATACAACGCCGGGTCGGTGTACATCATCTTCTTGGTCAGAAAATAATTCTTGGACGAGCCGCCCTCGATGAGATAGGTGGCCAGGGTGAAGGGAGCTCCGGAAAAACCGATGAGCGGCACCCTCCCTGCCAGCTCCCGGCGCAGGATGCGGATGGTATCCATGACATAGCCAAGCTCCGCCTCGGGATCGGGCACATGCAGTTTCTCCATGGCTGCCCGGTCCCGGATCGGCTCAAGAAAAACCGGCCCCCGTTTCTCGTGGAACTCCAGGGGCGCGCCCATTTTTTCCAGCGGCACCAGGATATCGGAGAAGAGGATGGCAGCGTCAACCCCCAGGATATCCACGGGCTGAATGGAAACCTCGGCCGCGGCCTCCGGGGTCTTGCACATCTCCAGGAAGGTGTATTTGCTGCGGACCGCGTGGTACTCGGGCAGATAGCGGCCAGCCTGACGCATGAGCCACACCGGGGTATAATCAACCGCTTCTCCGCGGCAGGCCTTCAAAAAGGTATCGTTCATTGCTTCCTCCAGTTGGAAATGCAAAATGAAAAAGGCAGAATGAAAAATGACACCCGACGCAGGGAGGAAACACCCACCAACGAGCCCATGACACTCTCTTCATTCTTCACTTTTCACTTTTCATCTTCTTCGGCACATAGGTGCAGTACGGCTCCTCCGCCATGTAGTCGCCGGTCACCGCGTAGGCCCTGGCCCGGCAGCCCCCGCAGACATTGACATACTCGCAGGAGCCGCAGCGGCCCTTATAGGCCTTGAAATTGCGCAAATCGTGAAAAAGCTCCGATTTTTCCCAGATATCCTTGAAGGATTTCTCGCGGATATTGCCCGCCGCCAGAGGGAAATAACTGCACGGCAGCACGTTGCCGTCCACATCGATCAGGGAGATAAGCTGGCCCGCCAGACACCCCTTGGAACCGCCGGTGGAAAACTGCAGGCTCCGGCGCTGGTAGTCATCACCCTGCTCCCTGGCCTGCTGGAGCACAACCCGGTAATAGTTCGGGGCGCAGGTGGGCCGGACCAGGATATCCTTTTCCCCCTTTTCCATCTCGTAATGCCAGACCAGAAGCTTCTCGTAATCCTCCGGGGCGATCAATTCGTCCATGATATCCTCGCCCCGGCCGGTGGGCACGATCATGAACATATACCAGGCCGTGGCCCCCAGTTCCTTGGCCAGCTGGTGGATCTTGGGGATCTCGTCCTGGTTGCGCTTGGTGAAGGAGGAATTGATCAGAAAAGATATGGAGTTCTCCCGAAAAAGCCTGGCCGCATTGAGGGTGCCAGCAAAGGCGCCGGGCTGGCAGCGAAAATCATCGTGCACCTGGGCGCTGGCCCCGTCCAGGCTCAGGGAAACCATTTTGATCCCGGCTGCCTTGATTTTCTCGCAGATCTCCTGGGTCACCAGGGTGCCGTTGGTGGCCAGACACATCCGCAGGCCAAGACCGGTTCCATGGCTGGCGATCTCGAACACATCGGGACGCAACAGGGGTTCGCCCCCGGAAAGGACCACCACCGGCTTGCCGCAGGAGGCGATATCATCAAGCACCCGCCTGGCCTCTGCCAGGGTAAAGTCAGGGTGCCCTTTCGCCTCAAGCCCGGAGGAGGAACGGCAATGCACACACTTGAGATTGCAGCGCCTGGTGATCTCCCAGGCTATCCATTTTGGTTCAAATTCCACGGTTGGACCTCACAACGTTGAATACAGCGACTCACCAGCACGTTGGGATACTATACCCAAAGCCGACAAAAGAACAAGTCTGTATTAGAGAAAATCAGCCGCTACTGCGGCCAGCTCGCTCCGCTCGCTTTTGAGCAGGGTGATGTGCCCGTGAATCTTCTGCTGTTTCAGACGTTCCACCGCGTAGGTCAGGCCGTTGCTGCTGCTGTCGAGGTAGGGGTTGTCGATCTGGTCGGGGTCGCCGGTGAGCACCATCTTGGTGCCTTCTCCGGACCGGCTGATAATGGTTTTCACCTCGTGGGGCGTCAGATTCTGGGCCTCGTCCACGATCACGAACTGCTTGGGGATGGAGCGGCCGCGGATATAGGTCAAGGCCTCCAGATCCACCACATGGGCCTGCAGGAGCTTATCCACCTTCTGCTTGGCCGATTCGTCTGTTTCGTGCTCCTTGCGCCTGCTGCCGTCGGCCATCAGATAGGTGAGGTTGTCGAAGATGGGCTGCATCCAGTGGGCCAGCTTCTCATCCTTGTCGCCGGGCATGTAGCCCAGATCCTTGCCCATGGGAATGATGGGCCGGGAGACCAGAATCCGGTCGTAGCGCTTGAGGGTGATCACGCATTCCAGGGCCGCGGCCAGGGCCAGCAGGGTCTTGCCGGTGCCGGCCTGTCCCACCAGGGTCACCAGCTGGATGGCCGGGTCCATCAGCAGCTCAAAGGCCATGCGCTGCTCCTTGCTGCGCGAGCGGATGTTCCAGACCGTTTCGTACTCCTCGCGCAGGGACCCCAGCATTTCTCTGTCCTGGGCGCGGGTCAGGGCGGTATGCTTTTCATCCGCCTCGTCCCGCAGGAGGACAAACTCGTTGGGCATCAGATTGAGGCCTTCGCTGACCACCTGTTTCTTCTGATAAAATTCGTTGATCACGCTGCCCGGCACCAGGAGTTCCCGCTGACCCCGGTACAGCTCGTCGATGTTGACCTTCTGTTTCTCGAAATCCATCACCTCGATGCCCAGGGCGTCGGCCTTGAGCCGGGCGTTGATGTCCTTGGAAACAAAGATGACCTTTTCCCCGTTCTTGAGCAGGGTGAAGGCCACGGCCAGAATCCGGTTGTCCGCCACATGCATGTCGAGGCCCGTGTCGAGGCATTTCCCCTTTTCCATATAGATCATCAGGGTTCCGCCGCCGTCCATGACCACCCCTTCGCCCAACTTGCCCTTCTGGCGCAGGCCATCGAGCTGGCGGATCACATGCCGGGCATTGCGGCCCAGTTCGTCGTTATGGCTCTTGAACTTGTCCAGCTCCTCGATGACCGACATGGGCAAAACCACGGTATTGTCGGCAAAGGAGGTGATGGAATCGGCGTTGTGCAGGAGGACGTTGGTGTCGAGAACAAAGTATTTTTTCAAAGGGGCTCCTGATTGGGGAAAGCGACGGCCAGAGGTGGACAGTCGACAGGGGGTTGTCTGCACTGGGCGGCCATGCAGTTTCAGGCAAGCCGTTGCAACACAATAACCATGCCATTTAGGGGCCGTTACGAAATAACCATTACATTTTTTACCATTTCGTTACGGCCCCTTATGCCGGTCACGACATTACACTGTTACAGTCGCCGTTACACTGCTATTTTTTTAACGACGGCTTAAGCGACAAGAACGGCAGCAGTGCTCCTAAATTAGCCGGTTACACCGTTTCTTGGCAAGCAAAATGATGCGCGGGGACCCTCGGCGGGCCTGACCTTTTTCCATCCCCTTTCAATGGGGATTATGCTATGATAGCGGCCATGAAAATCGCCCTCATCCAATACAACCCGGTTATCGGCGACTTTGCCGCAAATATCGCCGGCATCACCGGCTGGCTGGACAAGGCCAGGACTGCGGGCTGTGAGCTGGCGGTTTTGCCGGAGCTTGCCATCAGCGGCTACCCGCCCCAGGATCTGTTGGAGCGTCCGGCCTTTCTCGACGACCAGGACCGGGCCTTTGCCCGGCTGGTGGCAAAAGCCCACACCATCGGCCTCGGAGTGATCTGCGGCCTGGTCACCCGCAACCCCGGCCCCATGGGCAAGCCCCTGCACAACAGCGGTGTCCTCTTCAGCGACGGCGAGGTGCTGTTCACCACCCACAAACAGCTGCTCCCCACCTACGATGTCTTTGACGAGGCCCGTTATTTTGAGCCGGGCTTAGGAAACGGGACCTTCCGCTACAAGGGGTTGCACCTGGGCCTCACCATCTGCGAAGATATCTGGAACGATAAAAGCCTCTTCCCCCACCCCCTCTATGCCACCGATCCGGTGGGCGCCATGCTGGCCCAGGCCGAGGGGACCGTGGATCTGTTGATCAACCTGGCGGCCTCGCCCTTCAACCTGGGCAAGGGCGGTATCCGGCGAAAGATCTTTGTCAACCTCTGCCAGCGCCACGGCCTGCCGCTCATCTATGTCAACCAGGTGGGCGGCCAGGATTCCCTGATCTTTGACGGCGACAGCGTCGCCCTCGACAAACGCGGCACAGTTGCGGCTCGGGCCACCCGGTTCAAGGAAGACCTGGTGGTGATCGATACCGATACCTGGCAGGGCCAGATCCACGGTGCGCCGGCCGATGCGGAGCAGGAGACCGCCGAGGTCTGTGAGGCCCTGGTCCTCGGCGCCCGCGACTATGTGACAAAATGCGGCTTCAGCAAGGTGGTCATCGGCCTGTCCGGCGGGGTGGATTCGGCCCTGACCGCAGCCATAGCCAGCAAGGCCCTGGGGCCGGAAAACGTGTTGGGCCTGGCCCTGCCCTCGCCCTATTCATCCCCGGGAAGCCTGGAGGACGCCGAACAACTGGCCCGGAATCTGGGTATCGACTTTACCATTCTCCCCATCACCACCCTCTTTGAAACCTTTCTCGCCACCCTGGCCCCCATTTTTGCCGGGGCAAAGCCTGATGTCACCGAACAGAACATCCAGGCCCGCATCCGGGGCAACCTGTTGATGGCCATCGCCAACAAGCAGGGGAGGTTGCTGCTCTCCACCGGCAACAAGAGCGAAAACGCCGTGGGCTACTGCACCCTGTACGGCGACATGAGCGGCGGCCTGGCTGTGATCTCCGACGTGCCCAAGCAGCTGGTCTACGCCCTGTGCCGCCATCTCAACCGGAACCAGGAAATCATCCCCTGGCGCACCATCGACAAACCCCCCAGCGCCGAGCTGGCCCCCAACCAGAGGGACGAGGACGACCTGCCGCCCTACCCGGTGCTGGACGCAATTCTAGCCGCCTACCTGGAAGAGCATCGTAGCATCGCCGAGATCGTGGCTCTGGGCTTTACGCGGCCGGTGGTGGAGGATGTGGTCCGCCGCATCCGGGTCAACGAATACAAACGCAAACAGGCCCCCCTCGGCCTCAAGGTCACGACCAAGGCCTTTGGCCAGGGCCGCCGCTACCCCACCGCCGAGGGCTACCGGGAAAGCGCTCTGCCATGAAGCTCCCCCCTCTTTCCCCGCGCGCCACCATCTTCTGCCTGCTCCTGGTGGTGCTGGCCCTGGTGGTCCGCGAAAATCTGAGCAACCGGCCAGACCGGCTCTACCAGCTGGCCAACGGCCAGGTGGAGATGTGCCTCTCCTGCCACAAGGACGAAAAACTCGACCCGGCCCATGGCCGCGAGGTGCTGGGCTGTTCCGCCTGCCATCTCGGCGACCCGCTGGCCATCGACAAGAAAGCGGCCCACAAGGGCATCGTCAAGAATCCCGGCGATCTGCGGGTGGTGGAAAAAACCTGCGGGGTTGAGGGGTGCCACGCCCAGGATGTCAAGAAGGTGAAAAATTCCCTCATGGCCACCAACCGGGGAATACTCGCCACCCTGCTCCACTACTGGGGCGAGGCCCCGGACCAGCACGGCAATTTTTCGGTGGAGGAACTGATCAAAACCGGCAAGACCTCGCTGGCCATCGACTATTACCGCAAACTCTGCGCCACCTGCCATCTCTGGAAGGAAAAGGGCGACCTGGAAGGCTTCTTCGGCGAAAAGGGGGGCGGCTGCACCGCCTGCCATTACACCCGGCCCCAGGCGCCCACCGCGGTCAGGCCCTGGGAAACCTTTTTCCAGTTCGGCCAGGTCAAGAAAAAGCCGCACCCGCTGATCAACAAAAAGGTGCCCATGGAAAACTGCATCCGCTGCCATAACCGGAGCGGGAGGGTGGGCACCTCCTTCATCGGCGTCTACGAGGGGGAAAGCTACGGCACCCCCTACGAAAAAGGCACCCCCTCCAAAAAAGAGCTGCCCGGCGACCGCTTTTACCTGGATCTGCCTTCGGACATCCACCATCAGCAGGGCATGGCCTGTATCGACTGCCACACCCGCGACGAAATCATGGGCAACGGCGAACGGTACGCCCACTACGAACAGGCCCTGGAGATCTCCTGCCCCCTCTGCCATGTGAACCCCGAGAACGGCAAGCCCGGCCTCACCAGAAAGAAGAAGATGTTGAACAACCTCGAACAGGCCCCGGATGGCCGCTATCTCCTCACCGGCAAGCTCACCGGCAAAAAACATCCCCTCAACCCGCCCAAGAGCGGCACCTGCGATTACCCTGGGCACAAACGGTTGGGCTGCGCATCCTGCCATTCCAGCTGGATTCCGCAATGCTACGGCTGCCACGCCAAGCGGGACATGCGGGATACCCACCTGGACAAACTGACCGGCAAGGAAACCCCGGGCTGGTGGGAAGAGGGCCGCTCCTATCTCCGGTTTGAAAAGCCCATGCTGGCCGTGTGGAACAACACGATCGTCACCGTCACCCCCGGCTGCCAGGATGTCGTGACCCTGATCGACAAGGAGGGCAAACCGGCGGGCTCCTTCAACTCGCTGACCATGGCGGCCTTAAGCCCGCACACCACCCAAAAGGCGGGCCGCACCTGCGCCGACTGCCACACCTCCACCAAGACCGTGGGGCTGGGCGAGGGCACGGCCTGGAAGGAAAAAGGCCAGTGGCGCTTTGCCGGGGTGGACCAGGGGTTGCAGACCGAGGCCGGCCCCACCCCGCCGCTGGACGGCTATGTGAACATCGAGGGCAAACCGCTCCAAAAAAGCGCCCGCCCCGACCTGCGCCCCTTCAACAAGGGGGAGCTGGCCCGCATCCTGCGGGTGGGGCAATGCCTGCCCTGTCACAAGGATTACAACGACAAGGTGTATCGGGATTATAGGCCGGACAAGAAATGCCCGGTGTTTGATGAGGAGAGCGGGACGGCGAGGAGATAGCCCTCGCCGATTTGACAAAAACTTATAATTAACTTATATTTTGATATGTACAGCATCGAGTGGCAAAAGAAAGCCCGCAAGCAGCTTGACAAGATAGCCGACAGCGACACCCGCCGGGAAATCAAGAACGCGGTCGCCACACTGGCAGATTTCCCAAGCGCCACGCAGGTAAAAAGGCTGGTCAACCACCGACACAAATACCGTCTGCGCGTTGGCCGCTACCGGGTATTATTCGATGTCCTGGACGCCGTTCAGATTGTGTCCATCGAGGAGGTAAAAAAACGCGATGATCGAACCTACTAAAATCCAACCGATCTACCAAGGCGGGGTGCCGGCCTTCGTGGTCATCCCCTTTGCTGATTTCGCCCGCGAACATCCGAAAGAGGCGGAAGCCATAAAACCGCTTCATCCGCGCATCCCCGAGGGAGACGCCGTGCCCCATGAAGTGGTATCCATGCACATTGACCGGGACATCACCTACCTCCGCGCCTGGCGGGAATACCTGGGCCTCACTCAGGCCGAGGTTGCAGAACGGGCCGGGATCACCCAGGCCGCGCTCTCCCAAATGGAGTCGGGCGAGGCGAAACTCCGCAAAGCCACACGGGAGAAGCTGGCGCAGGCCATGGGCTTGAACCCGGAACAGTTGGCCTAACCGTGCGGCGGGAGACGAAACAGCTACAATTTCTTGACAATAATTGAGTAAGGTGTCCTCGGAATAATGGGAATTACTTATAAAATCAGCGGGAATCGCACCTGTGGTTCTCTGGAGTCTCCAAGGAGCACTTACGTTTTAATCCTGAAATAAGTTCGTTTATCATTAAGTCTATTTGTTCAAACATTTTTGTGGCATCAGCACACAAAATAATGCGTTGGTCTGCAATATCCTCCTTAGAAAGACCCGAACCTGGAGTTATCAGACGAATACGAGTGGCGGCAAGAACCTTTTCTTTGTACTCTCGGAATTTCTCAATTATTTCTGCGGTAGCATTCTTTGTTTTTTCTCCAAAGACAAGTTCTACTTTCAAAAGAGGCGATTTTTTCCATAGTAAATAGTTAATGTTATCACCTGCTGTCCAAACTTCTTCATCATCGGCCTTGCTAAGCATTTGCGTTTTTGCATCTTCAAGGCTTTCTAGATACTCGATTATTTCAATAGCTACTTCTCGCTTCACCTTAATCTTGGCAGTATTATAGCTATAAACAACTGTAACGAGACTTCCAAAAAGTCCGCCAAGAACGCCAGAAAGTAAGTTCTCTATGTTCATTCCTCCTCCTTTTAGACTCCCCTCACTGAACAAAAAACAATGAACCACTCCATTTACTAATAAACCCATAAGTTACTAGACATTACAGATAGTTATCTTTTTGTAAACACGCTAAATTTTATCGTCATTTAGTCGAGTATCAAACGCACTTATTAATATATTTTCCTAACTTTATTATATCGTTAGATTTATTTTTTAGCATCTCACAATCTCCTGATAAAATTCGTAAAAGTTCGCAAAACGGGACAGATTTATTTTTCCAAAATATCGCATAGCACAAGTAAATCGGGCCTCTTTTTCCCACGGTGCCCCATTGAATGGTTCAATTTCCCATGCACGACCAACGAGATAGGACATAGCGGAACCATATCTTGAGAAGTAAGCTTTAGATGTTTCAAGACCCCAAACTACACCCTGACCCCACCCCGTCGCATCTATTTTTCTCCCCGATTTCCACACCCCATCGACAGCCAAGAAAAAGACGATGCGCCAGTAGCACAAACGTGCTACCATGTATATATATTTTCCACCATTTACCCCTTGGAGATACCCATGCCCACGACCACCATCCGCTTGCCGGAAGACCTGAAAGCCCGCGTTGCAGCGGCGGCGAAACGTGCCGGCATGACCTCGCACGGCTTCATCCTGGAGGCCATTGCGGAGAAAACGGAGCAGGAGAATCTGCGCGCTGAGTTCGACGCGGTTGCCGAGGATCGCTATGCCCGCATCGTTGCCTCCGGGAAGACGATTCCGTGGGAAGAAATGCGCGGCTATCTGGAAGAGCGTCTTGCCGGGAAAGCGGCAAAGCGCCCGGCGGCCCGCAAACTGGCGCGCTGAACATGTCGCGCCTCGAATTGGCCCCGGAGGTGGGGGAGGATTTTGACCGCATCCTCGATCACCTTGCCCAATATCAGGTTGAAGATCCGGGGGCGCGCATTCGGGAGATCATCGAGGCGATCAACGTGCTGGGGCACAGCCCCCTGATCGGCCGCCCCGCGAATAATGACAAGCGAGAACTGGTGATCGGGCGTCGTTCGCATGGCTATGTGGCCTCATACCGTTATGTTGTCGAAATCGACACCGTTTTTGTCCTTGCCGTGCGCAGCCAGCGGGAGGCAGGCTATGCGACCGGCCCGAAAGAAGACAGGCCCTGAGATGCCCTGTTGCCACTGAAGAGCATAGAGAAGTTCGCAAACAGACGCTTTTGTGAGGAACGATGCAAAGACCGTTTTACACCTGGGAAGGCGATATCCTAGTCCTCAATATCCTCGGCACCCCTAATGCCAAGAAAGATGCCATCGGCAAGGTAAAGGGACATCAACTCTGCGTCAGCGTCAAGGCTGTGCCGTGGGCCGGAAAGGCGACGTGAGCCTGCGTGAGCCTGGCGGGGTCTGAGCCT
>JAJZSH010000021.1:19870-20183 GCA_021822005.1 Deltaproteobacteria bacterium
AACATGGGGCCTTCGCCCTTGACGATCGACCTGTTTAAGGACTATATTTAGTCTTATTAAACTCCACCCAGGTGAAACATGAAATTATCCAGCCAGATCAAGCCAATCAGCTATCTCAAGGCCCACGCCGCTGAAATTGTCCGCACCCTGGGCGAACAGCGGCAGCCACTGATCATCACCCAAAACGGCGAGGCCAAGGTTGTCGTGCAGGACATTGCCAGCTACGAACAAACCCAGGAAGCCATGGCGCTTCTTAAAATTCTGGCTCTCGGCAACCGTCAGATCGAAACAGGCAAGACTCAGCCCGCCGCAG
>JAJZSH010000022.1 GCA_021822005.1 Deltaproteobacteria bacterium
TCTCGACGAACTGGACCTGGTGGTAGCCCGGCTGGAACAGGGTGATTTCGTAAGCATTCTGACCGAGTGGCGGCAACGGGATATCCACGCTGGCCTGCAAGTTTCCTGGGTGAACACCCAAGGGAGGCTCATCACCGGCATCTCCCTTGGCCCGGACGGAGAGGGGTTCCTCCATATCCGGGATGGTCAGGGCCAAGTCCATTCCGTTATCTCCGGGGATATCTCCCTGGCACAGGAAATAAATCTACCATGATTCCTCGCCCGATCCAGCGGTTGCTGCTGACCGCGCTCTATGACGCCTTTGCCGAGTGGGCCGACACGTTCGCCTTTGCCTGCCGCAAGGGGTGCGCCACCTGCTGCACCCGAAGTGTCACCATGACCAGCCTGGAAGGGGATGGGATCATGGCGTTTCTGGCCGAGGCCGATCGACCGCCCGAGTTGGCCGCGCCCGCATTTCAACCAACACCAAACCGGACGGGGCAGTGCACCACCAACACCTTTGTCGCCGCCCATCTCAGGGGTGAATCCGTGGAAGAGGCAGAAAGCTGGGATTTACGGCCCTGCCCGTTTCTCAAGGAGGAGAGCTGTTCCATCTACCCGGTGCGGCCCTTTGGCTGTCGGCTCTTTGCCTCCCTGGACCCCTGCGCCGCAAGCGGGGTGGCAGAGATGCCGCCGGGGTATCTCGCCGGTGCAACTGCCCTGCTGCAATATATCGAGCATCTGGATAACGGCGGCCGCTGGGGCACCATGGTGGAAGTGCTGGCAGGGCTGAACAGCGGGCAGGCCGACGGCTGTGGGGAGTCCACCGCCCCCATTCCCGGCTTCCTCATCGCCCCGGACGAACGCGCCCTTGTCGAGCCGCTTCTCCAGGGGTTGCTCGCTCGGAAGGTCAACGCCCAAACCTTTGAACAATGGCTTCAGATAGCGCGCCCGACATCGTCTCAATAGGACGTGAAAAACACAAACAAAAAGGGCGCCACCCCAGCCGGGAAGCGCCCTTTTTGTTGCAGGAAAAGCGGTGAGTTAGTAGCGGTAATGGTCCGCCTTGTAAGGCCCGCCCACCGGCACATCGATATACGCGGCCTGTGCCTTGGACAACTCGGTGAGATGCACGCCGAGCTTCTTGAGATGGAGGCGCGCCACCTTCTCATCCAGCACCTTGGGCAGCACATAGACCTTTTTCTGGTACTTCTTGGCGTTGGCAAAAAGCTCGATCTGGGCCAGCACCTGGTTGGTGAAGGAGGCGGACATCACGAAACTCGGGTGGCCGGTGGCGCAGCCCAGGTTCACCAGGCGGCCTTCGGCCAGCAGGGTGATCTTCTTGCCGCCGGGGAAAACGATGTGATCCACCTGGGGCTTGATGTTCTCCCAGGTGTACTTGCGCAGCGAGGCCACGTCGATCTCCGAATCGAAATGGCCGATATTGCAGACAATGGCCTCGTCCTTCATGGCCTTCATGTGGGCGTGGCTGATGACCTTCTCGTTGCCGGTGGCGGTGACAAAGATGTCGCCAAGCGGCGCAGCCTCTTCCATGGTCACTACCCGGTAGCCTTCCATGGCCGCCTGGAGCGCGCAGATCGGGTCGATCTCGGTGACCCACACTTGAGCGCCCAAGCCACGGAAGGCCTGGGCGCAGCCCTTGCCCACGTCGCCGTAGCCGAGCACCACCGCGATCTTGCCGGCCACCATCACGTCGGTGGCGCGCTTGATGCCGTCCATCAACGATTCGCGGCAGCCGTAGAGGTTGTCGAACTTGGACTTGGTCACCGAGTCATTGACGTTCATGGCCGGAAAAAGCAGGCTGCCGGTCTTCTCCATCTGGTAGAGGCGATGCACCCCGGTGGTGGTTTCCTCGGTCACGCCGCGGATGGCCTTGGCAGCAGCAGTCCACTTCTTGTTGTCCGCGGCGAAATCCTGCTTGAGCACGGCCAGCACGGCCTGCCATTCCTCATTGTCGGTCTTCTTGGCCGCAGGCACCTTGCCGGCCTTCTCGAACTCGGCGCCCTTGTGCACCAGCAGGGTAGCATCGCCGCCGTCGTCCAGGATCATGTTGGGCGGGTTGCCGTCGGGCCAGGTGAGGGCCTTTTCCGTGCACCACCAGTATTCCTCGATGCTTTCTCCTTTCCAGGCATAGACCGGGACGCCTGAGGCGGCAATGGCGGCGGCGGCGTGGTCCTGGGTGGAAAAAATGTTGCAGGAGGCCCAACGCACCTGGGCGCCCAGCGCAACCAGGGTCTCGATCAGGACCGCGGTCTGGATGGTCATGTGCAGGGAGCCTGAGATCCGTGCGCCCTTGAGGGGCTTCTTCTTACCAAACTCCTCGCGAAGGGCCATGAGCCCAGGCATCTCGGTTTCCGCAATCTTAATTTCCATGCGGCCCCAATCAGCCAGACCCATATCCGCAACCTTGAAATCGCCCTGTTTCTTTGCCGGGGCCTTCTTTACTGGTGCTTTTTTTGCTGGGGCCTTCATCGCTGTTTCCTCCTGACTGCGCCTTGGCGCAGGGTGGGTCGTTGTTCTTTATTGTAATCCTTTTACAAACGGGTGGGGAAAAATCAATCTCTTTGACCGTAAATGTTCAGCAGTGCCGTAGATGCGCGGAAGAGGTCTGCGAAATGTGCTATTGCACATGAGCAGGCCGATGACAAAGCAAATACGGTGCTGCTGGACATTTACGATTTTATTCCGGCGGCATCCCGCAAGACCTCGGTCTTGTCGGTGCGCTCCCAGGTGAACTCTTCCCGCTCCCGGCCAAAGTGGCCATAGGCTGCGGTTTTTTTGTAGATCGGCCGCAAGAGGTCAAGGTGCTGGATGATGGCCTTGGGCCGCAGGTCAAAATGCGCGTCAATGAGCGCCTTGATCCGCTCATCGCTGATCTTGCCGGTGCCGAAGGAGTTGACATTGATGGACACCGGCTTGGAAATGCCGATGGCATAGGCGATCTGCACCTCAAGCTCGGTGGCGATCCCGGCGGCCACCAGATTCTTGGCGACATAGCGGCCCATGTAGGAGGAGGAGCGGTCAACCTTGGAAGGGTCCTTGCCTGAAAAAGCGCCGCCGCCGTGGGAGCCCATGCCGCCGTAGGTGTCAACAATGATCTTGCGGCCGGTAACCCCGCAGTCGCCCACCGGCCCGCCGATGACAAAACGGCCGGTGGGGTTGATGAAGTACTTGGTATTCTTATCCACCATCTCGGCAGGAATTATGGGCTTAATGATCTCCTCCATCACTCCTTCCTTGAGATCCTCGTAGTCAACCTCCGGGGCGTGCTGGGTGGAGAGGACAATGGCCTCGACCCGCTTGGGCTTCTTGTTTTCGTATTCAATGGTGACCTGGCTTTTCGCATCGGGGCGCAGCCAGGGCAGAAGGCCTGCCTTGCGCACCTCGGCCTGCCGCTTCATGAGCCGGTGGGCATAGGTGATGGGCATGGGCATCAGTACCCTGGTTTCCCTGCAGGCATACCCGAACATCAGGCCCTGATCGCCGGCGCCCTGATCCAGGTCAAGTCCGGACCCTTCGTTCACTCCCTGGGCAATATCCGGGGACTGCTTGCCGATGCTGGTGAGCACGGCGCAGGATTGCCAGTCAAAGCCCATTTCGGAAGAGTTGTAGCCGATCTCCCGCACCGTCTCCCGTACCACGGCGGGCATATCCACCCAGGCGGTGGTGGTGATCTCGCCGGCAATAAGGGCCAGGCCGGTGGTTACCAGGGTTTCACAGGCGACCCTGGCCTTTTTGTCCTGGGCAAGGATGGCGTCGAGGACCGCATCCGAGATCTGGTCGGCAACCTTGTCCGGATGGCCTTCTGAAACAGACTCCGAGGTAAAGAGATAATTTGACATTCCAACTCCTCATGATTTTCGGTGAGAACAACAGACTGCGCGGCAGCCACGAAATTTATCATTTTTATTAGAATGCAGGAAGTTGTCAAGGACAATCACTACAAAAGCACAGGGAAAGACTTCCTTTATCCCGGCAGATACCCTTTTTCCAGGGCCTTTACCGCGGCAAAAAGTTCCGCGTTGACCGGCGCAGCAATACCCAGCCGGATGGCCTCTTCCAGCACGGCGCCGTTGATGGCCTCGATTTCGGTTTGCCTGTTGCCCCGCACATCCTGGAGCATGGAGGAAATATTGGACGCGGTGGCCCGGCAGACCGCGATGGTCCGGGCGACCGGATCAGGGGCAATGGCAATCCCCTTGGCCTGAGCGACGCTGGCCGCTTCCAGCACGGCAGCCCGCAACAAGCCAAGCGCCTCGCCATTCTCCAGAAGCGCGCCGTTTTCGCAGTGATACATGGCGGTGAGGGCATTGATCCCCACATTGACCAGCAGCTTGTTCCAGACCTGGGCCAGGATGTCGGCCTCAACCAGTACCTCCAGGCCTGCCATCCGGAAGAGTTCCGCGACCCCCTGCAGGGCCAGCCTTGCTTCCGGCGGAGCTTCGCCAAGAAATCCGAGGCTGGTTGCGCCCGCCCCCCCGAAACGAACCCGCCCCGGCCCAAGCAGATGCGCGCCCAGGGAGGTGACCGCCAGGGCCAAGGCGCCGGGAAGCTCTGCCCCGAGCAGGACCGGCAGATGGCCGATGCCGTTTTGCCAGGCAAGCAGCAGGGTGTTTTCCGTGAGCAGGGGAAGAAGGGAAGGGAGAGTCGGCGGGAGAGCCGGGGATTTCACGCAGAGCAGCACCAGGTCCACCGGCCCGATCCGCTGGGCGTCGGCAGTGGCCTGAATCGGGAAGTGTTCGAGACGACCGGCACGCTCAAGGGTAAGGCCCGAGTGCTGGAGCAGGGCAGCCCGCTGGCTGTCATGGTCCAGCACCCAGATTTCCCCTGGGAATATCCGGCAGAGGGCGGTCGCCAGCAGACAGCCCAGGGCGCCCGGGCCGACGATGGCGACCCTCTTGGGGGGGGTATCCCGCATGGTCCGCAGTTAACGGGTACGGGCAATGGTCACGTCTTCAACAATGACCGCATACTTGTACCCGGCGCCAAAATCCTTGTCCGCGGCAAGCACCCCCTCCACCGTGACGATATCGCCCTTTTCCGCCTTGTCCGCCGAGGTCACCACCAGGTCATGGGTATTCTTCAAGGGATCGCCGGTGCCATCCTGCAGATGCAGCCAATTTTTTCCCATGATCTGAGGAGAAAACTTGACCACCTGCCCCTTGATTTTCACCTTTTTGCCATTCAGGCCTGCGGCTTTGGCAAAAATATCCGCAACGGTGAAGCCGTTCTCGCCACTGGCCTTGGCAATCTTCAATTCCACAAAAGGCACCACGGCCTTGCCGCTGCCAGGGGCAGCCTCCTCAGCGGCGGCAGGCGCGGTCGCTGAGGGTGCGGCGCCGCCTTCCTTCCGCATGGCTGCATCAAAAGCACCACCAGCCGCTGCAGGCTTCGCGGCAGGGACGGCGGCAGCTTCTCCGCCATGGGCCTCATTGCCCATCTCCGTTTTTTTGCCTTCAAGACCTGGGGAAAAAACAATCTCGGCAAAGGTGCGGTTCAGGCTCTTGCTGGGAAAATTCTGCATGACCTGCCCTTCGGCAACGGTGCAGGCCTCGCCCACCGCAACCTTGGTCTCCGGCACCGCCACCCAGGTCTCTCCCTTTTCGGCAGCAATAAGAACATAGGTGAAACCGCCGCCCTTGAGCACCTCCTTGGCCTTCCCCTGGATGGGGACGGCGGGTTTGGCCGCCTGCTGGACCCCGCCCTCCGCCCCGGCCGCAGCCTGCTCGGCAGGCTTGGTCTCGGGCTTTTGACTATTACAGGCAACAAGCGCCACCAGGCACAACCCGCTCACGAAAAAATTCCGCCACTTCATTGCATCGCCCATACGCTCAACGCTCCTCCCTCTACTCGTTCTTTCAGGATATGAAAACAGCGCACCGCAGCCTTTCTGCCGTGCGCCAAATCTCTTCTTGCCAAGACAGCTCTCCTGACAAAAAAGTTCGCATTAGCCGTTGCAAGCCGTCGTTAAAAAATAGCAGTGTAACGGCGACTGTAACAGTGTAATGCCGTGACCGGCAGCAGCGAAGCGGCGTAAGGGGCCGTAACGAAAGGACCAAGAAAGCACCGGTTATTTCGTTAAGTAACGGCCCCTAATTTTCAGCCGGCAGCCTTTCGGGAGCTCTCTTCCTTCGCTTCCCTGCCTGTGCCATCGTACAGATAGGTCAGCCTGTTGGCCTTGACCCCGATCCGCACCCTGCCCCCCTTGACCAGCCGGCCAAAGAGCAGCTCTTCGGTCAACGCATCCCCCACCTCTTGCAGGATAAGCCGCCTGAGCGGCCGCGCCCCGAATTCCGGCTCATAGCCCCTGGCGGCCAGCCAGGTCCGGGCGCCGGCGCTGAGGCTGATCGTCACCTTCCGTTGGGCCAGCTGACTTTGCAGCTCCACGATCATCTTGTCCACGATCCGTTCCATGAGCCCGGCATCCAAGGGGTTGAAGGTGATGGTCGCGTCCAGCCGGTTCCTGAACTCCGGCGAGAAGAGACTCTTCAAGGCGCGGTCGTTCCGGCCCCTGCTGTCCCCGGTGAATCCGATGGGCCGCTCGCTCAGCTCGCGAGCCCCGGCATTGGTGGTCATGATCAGGATCACATTGCGGAAATCCGCCTTGCGTCCGGCATTGTCCGTAAGGGTCGAATGGTCCATGACCTGCAGCAGGATGCTGAACAGGTCCGGGTGGGCCTTTTCAATCTCGTCGAGCAGGAGCACGCAGTACGGATGCTTGCGGATGGCATCGGTGAGAAGCCCTCCCTGATCAAAACCGACATAGCCGGGAGGCGCGCCGATGAGCCGGGAAACCGCATGTTTTTCCATGTACTCGCTCATGTCGAACCGCTCAAAATGCACGGACAGGGCCGCGGCCAGCTGTTTGGCGACCTCGGTCTTGCCGACCCCGGTGGGTCCGGCAAAGAGGAAGGAGCCGGTGGGCCCCTCCGTCTGCTTCAGCCCGGCCCGGGAACGCTTCACCGCCGTGACCAGGGCGCTGATCGCGTGGTCCTGGCCAAAGATGGTCTTTTTCAGGACCGTGTCGAGCTCCCGGAGATGGGTCAGGTCGGAGCCGCTGAGGCTTCTTGCCGGGATCCGGGCCAGGCGGGAAACCACCTTTTCCACATCGCGCACAGTCACCGTCCGCCGCTTGGTGGCGGGGCCAGCGGCCAGACGGAAGGCGGCGCCGATCTCGTCCAGCACGTCAATGGCCTTGTCCGGCAGAAAGCGGTCGGTGATGTAACGGCCGGCCAGCTCCGCCGTGGCCTTTACCGCCGGAGCCGAGTAGGTGATGGAGTGATGCTCCTCGTAGCGGGGCAGCAACCCCTGCAGGATGGCGCAGGTCTCGGCCACGCTGGGCTCCTCGATGTCGATCTTCTGAAAGCGCCGGGCCAGGGCGCGGTCCTTTTCGATGTGGTTCTTGTATTCCTCATAGGTTGTCGAGCCGATGCAGCGGAGCGACCCGGCCTGGAGGGCGGGCTTGAGCAGGTTGGAGGCGTCCATGCTGCCGCCGCTGGTTGCCCCGGCCCCGACAATGGTGTGGATCTCGTCGATGAAGAGAATGATGCGCGGCTCTTTTTCCACCGCGGAGATAACCGCCTTGAGCCGCTGCTCGAAGTCGCCCCGGTACTTGGTGCCGGAAAGCAGCCCGCCCATGTCCAGGAGCCTAATCTCCACCCCCTGCAACAGCCCCGGCACCTTGCCTTCGTGCACCTGCAAGGCCAACCCTTCGGCAATGGCGGTTTTGCCGACCCCCGGCTCGCCCACCAGCAGCGGGTTGTTCTTGCGCCGGCGGCACAGGGTCTGCATCACCCGCTTCAGCTCGGCGGTCCGACCGATCAGGGGGTCGATCAACCCCTGGGCGGACCGCTCGCTGAAGTTGATGGTGTATTTTTCCAGGGCCTCGTTTTCCTTGGTTTTTTCAGCGCCCTTCTCGTCCGGCTTCTTTTCCTCCCGGGGCTTTTCTTCCCTTTCCAGGCCATGGGAGAGATATTCCGTCACCTCAAGCTTGCTGATCCCTTCGGAATGGAGGAAATACACGGCAAAAGACTCGGCCTCGGCAAAGATGGCGGCCAGCACATCCCCGGCATCCACCTCTTTTTTCCCGCAGCTCTGCACATGGGCAATGGCCCGCTGCAAGACCCGGTTAAAGCCGAGGGTCTGGATGGGGTCGTGGGCAATGCCTTCCTTGACCATGGGCAGGTTGGAGGCGAAAAAATCCTCCAGCCTTTTTTTCATGCCCTCTGGATCGCCGCCGCAAACCACAATGGCCCTGGCGGCAAGCTCGTCATCCAGCAGGCCGTACAGGATATGTTCCACCGTGACATGTTCATGCCTCCGGACCTTTGCCTCCCGGATGGCACGCACCAGGGCTATTTCCAATTTCGCATTTATCATTTCGCGCTCCTTACGGGAAACCCGTCACGCCTTTTCAAGGGAACATTTCAAGGGGTATTCATTCTTGCGGGCCAGGTCATGCACCAGAATCGCCTTGGTTTCCGCCACGTCCCGCGGGTAAATCCCGGCCACCCCCCGCCCCTGCTCATGGACAGCGAGCATGATCCGGTTGGCCTCTTCCGCGCTTTTATGAAATATTGTTTCCAGCACCATCACCACGAAATCCATGGTGGTATAGTCGTCATTATGCAACAGCACCTTGTACATGGAAGGGTGCCTGGCCTGCTGCTTTTTTTCGGTTATGACCGAACCTTCACTCTCCCTGCCCGCGGCGCCCATGCTCTCTCTGCTCCCTTGCAATCAATCCCGGCCAATCCTGTTTGATAAAAATAATCATCTTTTTTTGATCCGCCCGCCCGGCGCGCATCTTTTTAACTGGGCAAACCAAACCTTATCCGGCCACGGTGTTTTGCCTGAACCGTTCCGGGGTTTGCAAGACGGAAAAAAGAAAATCCTCCAGGATCAGATATTCCGGCAGCCCGGAGCCTTTCAGCCGGTATTCTGCCTCCAGCAGGTCGGTCCGGGCCTGTTTGACGGCCGCCAGCGTAAACCGCTCGGCCTGCTGAAAACTCTTGTATACGGCAAAGGGGTGGCCGGCCAGCACCTTCTGCTGCGGGCCAAGGGCCTCTTGCAACTGCGGCAGAAGGCCTTTTTGAAAGGCGGCATAGGAGATGCCCTCGGGATATGCGGGGGCGGGCTGCTCGATGATGGCGCGCACCAGCAGCAGCTTGCGCAGAAAATTCCGCAACCCAGCCACCACGATGAGCGGATGCACCCCGTTTTCCTGGAGACGATGGGAGATGGTCAGCGAAGCGGCCAGATCATGATTGCCAAAGGCCTCGTTCAGCTCGTACAGGGCCTCTTCCCGGGTCCGGCCAACCATGGCGTTTAAATCGTCCATGGTGACGGTCTCCGCCTCGCCCACGGACAGGGCCAGTTTTTCCGCCTCCATGGCCACGGCCACCGGATGAAAGCCCACCCGTTCCAGCAGCACCGGCAAGGCCCGCGGCTCCAGTTTCTTGCCGAATCGGGCCAGGCTCTGCTGGACAATATCCTTGAGCAGGACGTCCTGATCCTTGCGCGCTGCGGAACTGCCCCCGGTATCCACGGACAGATCAACAACCACGCAATTTTTTTCCAGATACTTGAAGAGCTTCTTGCGCTTGTCCGCCGCCTCGGCCACCAGAATCAGGGTATTGCCCGCCGGAATCCCCGTCTCCAGTGCCGCCATCAGCAGTTCCGCTCCGTCGGCCTTGGGCGCGGTCACGGCTGTCGCCCCTTCGCTTGCCGCACATGCCTCCTGCACCCAGACAAGATCATCGGGCTTGGCAAAACCGAACAGCTCCTGCCAGCGGCCGGGCGCGCAGGCACCCATTTCCTCTTTCTCCCAATCCGCCGGGACAAGATCGGCCAGGGCCAGCATCTGGGTCAGGAAACGCAAGGCCTTCTTCAGCTCTTTCCCTTCCCAGGCCTTGCGCGCCTTGTCCCAGAGGGCGCCGGCCACAACCTTGGAGTAGAGAATCTGGGAGTCCATCACCCGGATAACCTGCCTGGTGCCGAACAGGCTGTAGGTCTTGAGCATGTTGACCGTGGCGCCCACCTCTTCCTGGTCGCCATCAATGGCCTTCAGGCTGTTCAAGCGCCGGGCCTCATCGGGCAGCAGACGGCAGACCAGGTCGTTGGCGATCTCCTGGCAGAGATACCGTTCGCCAAACAGCAGATACACCGGCGCTGTTTCCCCGCGCTCCACACCCTTCAGCAGCCTGTTCACTTCCTGTCGTTTATAAACCGCCATCCCTTTTCCTTAAGCGCCCATGGCAACCTGCAAGGCCGGACGCGCTTCCTGTTGACTGGCCCGGCCCTTGTTTGCTGCTCTCAATTTGTAACTATTCAGCAGCGCCGCATCTGCTTCGCAGTCTCGCTGCGCTCGCATAGCTGTAGCTGGCTATCGCCGTTTCACTGCTGCTCGCCGCCCTGTTTGTCGGCACTTCCGCCGACGATTACCGGCGCTGCCGCCGTGTTGGCCATACGAAATGACCAAGTTATTTTGTAACAACGGCTTAGCTGAATAGTTACCTCAAATTAAGTACTGTGTCTCGTTGTCCTTGTCACTGAAAAAATCCCTGACAAACCCGGCAGCCTTCATCAATGACCATCCCCAGAAAGACCGGCATGACGCCATCCGTAGCTGAAAAAAACAGGGGTGCTTCTCGGCGGCTCAGGCCTGATCGGCGGCGCCCCCTTCTTCCTCAAACAATGTCCCCTGGTGAGCTCAGGGCAAGAGGGGACATAACCGTACCGGCGCAGTTTTTCTTGATTTTTAGGGGAGTTACGCGAGATGCCGGGATGACCGCCGCATGGCCTGCCATCCCGGTTATGCTCTGCAGGGAGAGATTTTTCCAACAGGATGTTGCAGCATCTGCTGAAATTGACGATGCTTCCCTGCATCGTGCGCAGGCTGTTGAAAAACGGACTTTTTCAACAGCCTGCTAAAGGCTAAAAATCTGCAAATTTTTCATCCTCAAAGGGAATGACTTGTTTCGCCTTGAACCGGGCGCTGGAGATGCCTTCCGGCTTGTCTTTTCTTGTCCGGCCTTCCGGAGTCCTGGGTCTCCACGCTCTTCACCCCCACAATCCCGGCCAATGCTTGCACCAGCTCATTGAGCTCCTTTGCCTGACCGGAAAGCTCCTCGCTTGCCGAGGCCGCCTCTTCGGAGATAGCGGCGCTGGTCTGGGTCACCTGGTCCACATCGGAGACGGCAAGATTGATCTGATTCACTCCCTGGGCCTGCTCATCGCTTGCCACGGTGATTTCCCTGGCAAGACTGCTTACCTTTTTAACCCCATCGACAATCTTGCCAAGAATTTCTTTTACCTCCGCAGCCGCATCCACGCCGTTGCCTGCATTCTTCTGGGATTCTTCGATGAGCTGGGCCGTCTGCTTGGCAGCCTCGGCGCTGCGCAGGGCCAGGGAGCGAACCTCTTCCGCCACCACGGCAAAACCGGCGCCGGCCTCACCGGCCCTGGCCGCTTCAACGGCGGCGTTCAAGGCCAGCAGATTGGTCTGGAAGGCGATCTCATCAATGGTCTTCATGATGATCGCGGTCTGATCCGCGGACTTCTTGATACTGTCTATGGCGTCCGTCATCCGCACCATGCGGGTTTGGGCAACCTCGGCCGAGCTTCTGGCATCTTCAGCCATCCGGCTGGTCTGATTAACATTTTCGGCGTTCTGCTTGCTCATGGAAGAGACCTCTTCCAAGGCCGAGGAGGTCTCTTCAAGGCTCGCCGCCTGCCGGGCAGCGCCGTCGGCCAGCTCGTGGCTGGAGGCGGAAACCTGGCCGGCCGCATCGAGCAGCTTATCCGCTCCCCGGGTCAGATCGCGAATGATCAGACTGATGGGCTTGATCACCGAGATTGCGACAATGCGGATTATCAGGGTGGCAAAGAGAGCTGCCATGACAATGAGGCCAAGCGCCACCAACTGCCAGCCTTTTGTCAGGGAGGCGCTCAACTGTTTGTCCGCCGGGTCCAAAGACTGGATGACCTCAAAGGCGCCGTGGATTTCCCCCGCCTTCCAGTTTTCCATGGTGCCGCCGGTGGGATCAACCCCCTGGCCGTTGCCCCAGAGCGCCTGGGAATTTTTCGGGTCGCCATGGCAGAGCAGACATGTTTCCGTAAGGCGGACCGCCCGGAAATAACGAACGGCATTGAGGGAGGGATCAATCTCGTAGTATTCTTGCAGATTTTTCTCCTCCATCAGTTTGAGGGCCTTGGCTTCCAGCGCGTCGGGCTCATTTTTCGGATTACGGGGAGAATGCTTCGGGACCTTGAAGGTGTAGCCCCCCTCCTGCGCCTTGCGCATTGCCGCATTCCAGGCGGAGACCACCGGGACCATGGCCAGGACTTTCTCCTTCTGGCCCTCTGCCGCCAGATCCCGGAGCTGCTCGGCCTTGAAGAGCCCCATTTTCCATTTGCTTTCCATCTCATCCCGGGTGGATTCGGCGGTCAAGCAGATGGCCCGAGCTTTGTCCGCGAAGGACTGGAGAGTTTTTTCCCTTGCCTCAGAGGCATAGAGGCGAAAAAGAATCAGGATGAGGACCGTTGGCAGAAAGACGCCAACCAGAACAATTTTCCCCCGTAACGACCACTGTTTCATCTCCATCCGCTCTCTCCCTTAAAATTTGTTGCGAGGCAGACGGAATACTGCGCCTGCCGCATGTCCGCCAAGACCACGGCGCGTAACCATACGGTGGTTCTTTTCATTGTGCAAAAAAATGAGAGCTTCTGGCAACCCTAAGCCGTCGTTCAAAAATAGCAGTGTAACGGCGACCGTAATATTGGAATGCCGTGGCCGGCATAAAGAGCCGTAACGAAATAATCAGAATGGCTGCTGTCTATATTAATAATAGTTACTAAAGCTGGAAATTTTCCGCAACACTTTTCCTTGAGCGCAGGATCCGTTTCCTTGTTTGTTCCCACGCGCCTGTGCTATATTTTATATTATGGCAAATATCTTCCCCCCCCCAGGGAATTATTTTTCAACAAAGGCCTCAACATGACGATTCCCCCCGATCTTCCCGGCGTCCTTGCCTCCATCTCCTTTCCTCCGGCGGTTCTTGAGGCGGACGGCACCATCGCGGCCTGCAATGGAGCATGGTCCGAAGCGCTGCGGCGCCTGCATGTGCGCGGCGGACAGCGGGGCGACGATTTCGCGGCACTTTTTCCTGCCGTTTCCGAGGAGGGGCAGGGCGGAACGCTGGAGGAGGCGGTCCGCACCTTTCTGTCCGGTACGCAGGAGTTTTTTTCCTGTTCCTTGCCCCTGACCGGAAACAATGCGGGGTCGTTCCGCCTGGCCCTGGTGCCGGGAAGCTCCCGGCGGCTGCTGCATGCCGAGATCCATGCCCCCTGCGCCGACCCCCTGCTTCTTGCGGGCGAGGAGAGGCTCCAACAACTCCGGCGCCAACAGAAGATCGTCGAAAACCTCCTCCGGATCAGCTTCAACAACACCTCGCTTGCCTCCCAGCTTTCCGAGGCCCTGGACCTTATCGTCGAGATCCCTTGGCTGCCGCTTACGGCAAAAGGGGGGGTTTTTCTGGTGGACAAAACCAGGGCCAAAACCCTCACCCTCTTCGTGCAGAAGAACATGACCCCCTCCCTGCTGCAACACTGCGGCAGCATCAGCTTTGGCGAATGCCTGTGCGGCAAGGCCGCCGAGGAACAGCGGTTCATCTTCGCCCCGCATCTCCCCGAGGAGGAGGGTTTCCGCTATGCGGGCATGGAAGACCAGAGCCATTACATCGTCCCCATTGTCCGGGATCAACACCTGTTCGGCGTTCTGATGCTTTATGCCGAAGCCGGGCACACGGGCGGAGAAAACGATCGCAGATTCCTGGAGAGCGTGGCCAACACCCTGGCCCTGCTCATCGAACGTCAGCAGGGTGCGGACCGCCTGCTGATCAGCGAGGCCAATCTGGCCAAGGCCCAGCAAATCGCCCAGCTTGGCTACTGGGACTGGCATATCAACGAGGATCTCCTGCTCTGGTCGGACGGGATGTACCGGATCTTCGGGCTGATCCCCGGGGAGAAACCCGCCACTTATGAGAATTTCCTGGGCCAAGTACATCCGGATGACCGCCAGAAGGTGCAGGACGCGATCCAGCGTTCCCTGACCAGCAAGGCGCCTTACAGCATCAATCATCGCATCCTCCTGGAGGATGGCGCCCTCCGCGAGATCCACGAAGAGGGCGAGGTGGAGTATGATGCGAACGGCGCCCCGTTACGCATGTTCGGGATCGTGCAGGACATCACCCTGCTCAAGCACAGCGAACAGCAGCTCGCCTTGGCCGCCAGGGTGTTCGACAGCAGCATCGAAGGCATCACCATTACCGATGCCAGCGGGGTGATCCAGTCGGTCAACCGGGCCTTTACCCATATCACCGGCTACACCCCGGAGGAGGCCATTGGCCAGAACCCGAAGATCTTGAAATCGGACCGGCATGATGCCCAATTCTACCGCTCCATGTGGTCCACCCTGCTGGCGGAGGGAAAATGGGAGGGCGAGATCTGGAACCGGAGGAAAAACGGCGAGGTATATCCGGAAAAGCTCATCATCACCGCCATTACCGACGAGTACGGCCAGGTTACCCACCATGTGGCCGTGTTCCACGACATGAGTGAAATCCGCAGCTACGAGGAGCAGCTCCATTTCCACGCCTACCATGATGCCCTGACCGGGCTGCCCAACCGCCTGCTGATGCTCGACCGTTTCAATGTGGCCATCAGCCAGGCGCACCGCCTGCACAAGCAAGTGGCGGTTCTGGTTCTCGATCTTGACAACTTCAAGCATATCAACGACAGCCTGGGCCATAATGTCGGCGATGTCTTGCTGCAGCAGGCCGCCGAACGGCTGAAGGGGGGGATCGCCGCCGACCATACCGTGGGCCATCTTGGCGGCGATGATTTCGCCATCCTGATCGAGCAGTGCGAGGATGAACAAGAGGCCGTGCGGATGGCGGAAAAGGCGATTGCCCTGTTTGCCAAGCCCTTCAACCTGGCCATCTATGAAACCTTTGTCACAGTGACCATCGGCATCACTTTTTTCCCCAGCGATGGCAGTGATGCGGACACCCTGCTGAAAAACGCCGAACTTGCCATGTACCGCGCCAAGGAAGAGGGCAAAAACAAGTACCAGCTTTTCACCCCGGCCATGAACGCCAAGGTGGTGCACCGCCTTTCCCTTGAAAACAGCCTGCGCAAGGCCTTGGACCGCGATGAATTTCTGGTCTATTACCAACCCAAGGTGGCCACCGCCACTGGCCGCATTGTCGGGATGGAGGCCCTGGTCCGCTGGCAGAGCGCGGACGGCCGCCTTATTTCGCCCCTCGATTTCATCCCCCTTGCCGAGGAAACCGGCCTGATCATCCCCATTGGCGAGGATGTGCTGCGGCAGGCCTGCCGCGACACCAGACACTGGCTTCAGAAAAACAAGGACTTGGTGGTCTCGGTGAATCTTTCCCCGCGCCAGTTCATGCAGGAAAGTCTGGTGCACACCATCACGGATATTTTGCAGGAAACCGGCCTGCCGGCCCGGCAGCTTGAGCTGGAGATCACGGAAAGCGCGGTCATGTTCAACGAGCAGGCAGCCCTGGCGAAACTGTTCGAACTCAAGGAGGCGGGGATCCGCCTGGCGCTCGACGATTTCGGCACCGGATACTCCTCGCTTCATTTTTTGCGCAAATTGCCCCTCAATACCCTGAAGATTGACCGGGCCTTTGTCAAGGAATTGCCGTCAGAGCCAAACAGCGCGGCCATTGCTTCCACCATAATAGCCCTGGCCCAGGCCCTGCATCTGGATGTGGTGGCGGAAGGGGTCGAAAATATTGCGCAGCTTGATTTTCTCGGCCGGCTCAACTGTACGGAGATCCAGGGCTTTCTCTTCAGTCCGCCGGTAACGGCTCTCGCTTTTTCCGCATTAATGGAAAAGGACGCCCCTTTTCCTCTCTCCGCATGACCCTTGCGGCTGGCTGCCCCACGCTGTCCGGCGCCTACCTCCCCGAGGTCGACACACGCACCTGGTTCAGGGCAAGAGACTGAGCCGCCATTCCTTGCGGAGCATGCTCAGAGCCGCGTGGTTGGTGAGGTCAAAATGCAGCGGAGTAATGGAGACATACCCTGCGACAATGGCCTGGGCATCGGTGTCTTCGCCCGCATCCCAAAAAGGCGTGCCGCCGCCGATCCAGTAATGCTGCCTGCCCCACGGGTCAAGGGTTTCCTTGATGGCGCCGTCATAGACCCGCCGCCCCTGCCTGGTAAAACGCACCCCCTGTATTTCTTCCGGCCTGCGGTTGGGGACATTGACATTGAGGAGGGTGTCCTTGGGCAACCCCTTGCCGAGGATGGTCTGGGCCAGCTTGACGGCAAAGACGGCTGCGGTTTCAAAATAAAAGGGCTCTTCCCCGGCCAGGGAAACCGCCAGGGAGGGCGCGCCGAGCATGGTGCCTTCCACGGCGGCGGAGACCGTGCCGGAGTAGCTGACATCGTCGCCCAGATTCGGCCCGGGGTTGATGCCGGAAACAACCAGATGGGGCTTGTGCGGCAGAATCTTGCCCATGGCAAGGGTCACGCAATCGGTGGGGGTGCCGTCAACGGAATACCGATTCCGGCCAAGATCCTTCACCCTGAGGGGCCGCTTCATGGTCAGCGAGTGGCTGGCCGCGCTGTTGTCCTGATCCGGGGCGACAATCACGGTCTGGCCAAGACCCTGTAAAGCCAGGGCGAGAATGGCAAGGCCCGGGGCATGAATCCCGTCGTCGTTGGTCACCAGAATCAGCGGCGTCATTGTTCTCCTCGTGAAATATGCCCATAATCTAGCCAAATTTTCGGGAAAGAGGGAGTTTTTCTTGGGCGCTGCCTCTAAAAAGTGCGGCTCCTGAGAATCGCGCCACTCTCTTTCTTCATTTTTTATGACTTGTACGGTATATTGGCAGAAACTTTCCCCGGCCGGGGAGCATCCAGAACACAAAAAGAGGTATCGCCATGCCGTATGTAAGCATCCGCCTTGCGGGCACGTTGAGCAGGGAGCAGAAAGAGGAGATGTGCGCCGGGGTGACCAGGGTGATCGCCGAGGTGACCAAAAAACCGGAGGATTCCATCCTGATCTTTGTGGACGAGGAACAGCACGACAACATCGCCAAGGGTGGCAAGCTTCTCAAAAAACCTGCCTGATGGCCCAGCTCTCCTTGCTGAATATCTCCGGCAAAGACGGTGTCCGGCAACGGTTGCAGGCCCTGCGTCAGGAGCTGCATCTCCACGCCCATCGCTATTACGCGCTGGATGACCCCATCCTTGCCGATGCGGAGTACGACCGGCTTTTCCAGGAACTGGTGGCGCTGGAGCAGCAGCATCCCGAGCTGATTACCGCCGATTCGCCCAGTCAGCGGGTGGGCGGGGCGCCGCTTGCCCAGTTTGCCACGGTGGCCCACTCCGTGCCCATGTTGAGCCTGGAGAACGCCTTTGACGCCGACGACCTCGTGGACTTTGAAGAACGTCTCTTCCGGTTTTTGCAGAGCAGGGCACAGATCTCCTATGTGACCGAGCCGAAGCTCGACGGGCTGGCCGTTGAGCTCGTCTACGAAGACGGGCTGTTTGTCCTTGGCTCCACCCGTGGGGATGGCCTGGTCGGCGAGGAGATCACCCAAAACCTGAAAACCATCCAGACCATCCCCCTGCGGCTTCTGACCCGGGATGGGGATGGGGTCCCCAGGCGGCTTGAGGTGCGGGGCGAGGTCTTTATCAGCCTGGCGGGTTTCAAAAAACTCAATGAAGAGCGCGGCAAGGCCGGGGAAAGCCTTTTTGCCAACCCCCGGAATGCCGCGGCCGGTTCCCTGCGCCAGCTTGATCCCAGGATAACCGCGACCCGACCCCTTGATTTTTACGCCTATGGGGTGAGCGATCCGACACCCCTGCCCTGCCGGGATCAGCATGAGCTGCTCGGGCATCTTGGCAGCCTCGGCTTCAAGGTCAATCCCCTGGTCCATCTCTGCCAGAGCATCTCGGAGGTGATCAGCCAGTTCATCCGGCTCCAGGACCAGCGCCCGGCGCTGGCCTATGATATTGACGGCATGGTGGTCAAGGTCAACGACTTTGCCCTGCAAGAGCGCCTGGGCGCCAAGGCCCGCAGCCCGCGCTGGGCCATCGCCGCCAAATTTCCCGCCTCCCAGGCCACCACCCGGCTGCTCGCCGTCGAGTTCGGGGTGGGGCGGACCGGGGCGATCACCCCGGTGGCCATCCTTGAACCGGTGCGGATCGGCGGGGTCACGGTGCGCCGGGCCACCCTGCACAACGAGGACGAGCTGCGCCGGAAAGGGCTGATGCTCGGCGACACCGTCCTGGTCCAACGGGCAGGCGACGTGATCCCGGAAGTGGTCAAACCGGTGAAGGAGAACCGAACCGGGCAGGAGCAACCCATCACCATGCCCACGACCTGCCCGGAATGTGGCTTTTCGCTGGTCCGGGCCGGGCAGGAGGCGATAACCCGCTGCCCCAATCCCAACTGCCCTGCCCAGCGGGTGCGGGCTCTGATCCACTTTACCGGCAAGAGCGGCATGGACATCGAGGGCCTGGGAAAAAAGGCGGTGCAACAGCTTGTTACCCAGGGGCTTATCCAGGATATCCCTGATATCTATCAACTTGAGGCTGAGTCCCTGGCCGCCCTTGATGGCTGGGGCGACAAATCGGCGGAGAATGCGGTGCGTGCCATTGAGGCCAGCCGGACCCCCCCCCTGGCCAAATTTCTTGCCGCTCTCGGCATCCGGCATGTGGGCGAAATAACCGCCCAGCTTCTTGCCCGCCATTTCGCTTCTCTTGCCCGCCTTTCCCTGGCAGGAGAAGCTGATTTTTTACACATCGAGGGCATTGGCGAACAGGCGGCCACAAGCCTGGTGGATTACTTTCAGGACCCGGCAGTCCAGGAGATGCTGGCCCGGCTTGAGGCGTTGGGGGTCTGCGTTCAGGAGGAAAAACAGGACGCGGAGGCTGATGGCGCCCTGGCAGGCAGCGTCTTTCTTTTTACCGGGGGGCTTGCCCGGCTTTCCCGGCATGAGGCCAAGGCCAGGATCAAGGAGCTGGGCGGCCAGGTGGCCTCCGGCATCAGCCGCAGAGTAACCCATGTTGTCCTGGGGGATAGCCCCGGAAGCAAGTTGACAAAAGCCCGGGAATTGGGCTTGACTGTTATCACAGAGGACGAATTTCTGCGGCTTATTGACCGCTGATCATGATCGGATCGTTGTGGAAGGCGAGAGAGGAGCAGTATATGGCAAGAAAACGGGTGGTGACAAGGATTGAAGGTCTGGTGCAGGGCGTCTATTTTCGTGATTATGCCCAGAAAGAAGCCAGGAGCCTTGAGTTGAGCGGCTGGGTGCGGAACCGGCCGGACGGCACGGTCGAGGCCGTGCTGGAGGGCGAGGCCCAAAAGGTTGAGCAAATGATTGCCTGGCTGCACACCGGCTCGCCCCAGGCCGAGGTCCGGGCGGTGCAGGTGACAGAGGAGCAGCCCCTGGGCGACAAGACCGCCTTTGCCATCCGGTATAACTGATACAGGGCAAGGCAGGGTTCCCCACGGCGCCGCACACCGTCCAGCGGTCGGTCATCGTAATGGTTGAAATCGCAGATAAGCGCAGACTTCGAAAAGCTGGAGGCGAGCAAAAAAGTTTTATCTACGGACAAGCTCTAAATTGACATTTTCCGGCATCTGCCGTAGAATCCGGCCTTTTATCATAAGGGGAACCCCCCCTTTTTCTTGCAAGGAGCAGAATGGAAACCGAAATGGCAACCCACCGCAGGGTTCCACAAAAAAGCCGGGCGCGCATCCGCTGCCCGCACTGCGGCAACGATGCCGATTTCTTTGAAATCGCCGACGGGGTTGTCCTGACCACCCGCTATCTCCAGAATGACGATGGAAGTTTTACCCAGGAGGGCGACGAATCGCAGGTTCTGGGGGAGATCAAGTTTTTTTGCGGCGAGTGCAACCAAGACCTTTCCGAGTATCACAACCACTTCCTGGAAATGCTTTTTTGAGGGGAGATTTTTCGAGAGCGTCCGCTTGACCGGGACGGGAGGTTTGTGAATTTTGGGCGAAAAAAAAAAGGAGAAGGCAAATGCCTTCTCCTTTTTTTTCAAT
>JAJZSH010000023.1 GCA_021822005.1 Deltaproteobacteria bacterium
CCGTGACCCAGGGCAACGCCGCGGCTGCGGAAGAATCCGCTTCGGCTTCCGAGGAGCTGAACGCCCAGGCGGAGATGATGAAGGGCTCGGTGGGGCAGCTGCTGGAAATGGTGGGCGGCGCGGCAGAAACGCGGGAAACGGTGCGTCCCGCCAAGCTCCGGCGTCCCTCGGCCTCGGGGCTTGCCGGCCCCGGATAAGGCTTTCACCCCGGCGAGAAAGGCCCTGCCACCGGCGGCGAAGAAGCCCGTCAATCCTCGGGGCAAGGGGGAAAGGCCGGAGGGTATCATCCCCATGGGAGATGACTTCGAGGATTTTTAAAGAAAATTCCGGGGAGGCTCTTGCTTGTGGTTCGACACTGCTCGCCCTGAGATGTCGAAGGGTGTTTTCGGAGTTTTGCAAGAGGCTCCGGGGTGTTGTATCATCACCTTGGCCATCATTGCGCGAAGACCGGCACGGCATGCTGGCGCGCCCGGACACCAGCGGTGGCGCGGCAAGAAAAAACTTGCAATATTCATTGATGTTTGCGCAGGATGGAAGCATAATATGATGGTCTCGCAAAAAGTCGTCATACCGGTGAAAACCGGTGTCCAGCCTTTCCGCGACTATCCGAAAACACTGGATCGGAGTCTCGCTCAGCTCGCTTACCTCCGGCTTTCGCCGGAATGACGGGATTTTTGGCTTTTTGCGAGTGCATCATAATATGGCACTATGTCCCTGTCTTCCGGGGCGGTGAGCGCTGTTTCCCGTGGGTATCCGCTTTTCTCGTTTTGCAAGGAGTGCATGCATGGCAGTTGGTCATAAACCATTGTCCGATCTCTTGGATGAAGTAGCTTTGAAGATTCTGATGATCGAGCCGGGCGATCTTTCCATTGTCGGAGAGTTGCTTGACCTGATCGAGAAGTTGTTGCCTGGGCACGCCCCCGCGAATACGCCGATGGTTATTCAGCGAATGGCTGGCGCTTTCAAGGGGGCTCTTGAAAAACTCATCATGGGAGAGCTGGCTGATTCCGCGGAAAATTATGACCTTCTCGGCCAATGTGTGACCGAGATGCAGGAATCGGCCCGGAAAGAGGGGCGGCCCGGGGAGAAAATCCTCGAACAGTTCTGCGCTAACATGAAAAAAATCGGCTTTTCGCTGGAACCATCGGGTCTTCTTGGCACTACAGCCGCGGCGTCCGCCGGGATGGGCAAGGCCGAAGATGAGTCCCTGGCCGGGGAAGAATGCGGCTTCGCCCCGCCACAGATCAACCCGGCCCAGGCTCAACCCGCTGCGGCGGGTGGGCCGGGTCAGGAGGCGATTCCCGATTTTCTGCAGGACACGGATTTGCTGGCCGGGTTTATCGAGGAGGCATTCGAGCATCTTGAATCCATCGAGGTCAACGTGCTTGAGCTGGAGCAGAGCCCGGATGACATGGATATCATCAATAATATCTTCCGGCCTTTCCATACGATCAAGGGTGTTTCCGGCTTTCTCAACCTGAAAACCATCAACAGACTTGCCCATGCCACGGAAAATCTGCTGGATGATGTGCGCAATGGCAAGCGACCCATGGATTCCGCGGTCATTGACATCGTCCTGACCGTTGGCGATGCGCTGAAATCCATGGTTGAAGACATCAGGAATGTGTTACGGAACGGGCCTGCCAATTATAAGGATACTGATATCAGTGGCTTTCTGGCGGACATCACCCAGCTGCAAGAGGGAGAAACCGGGGCGCCACCGGTCGAACCTGTTTCTGCTCCAGCGCCGGATTTTCTGCCGGAAATTTCCGAAAGTGAAGAGGCTGAACCGCCAGCAAGCGAGGAGGCTCAGGCCGTTGCCCCGCCCAGGCCGACCCCTCCCAGGGCCGCGCAGGCCATCGCCTCTCCGAGAGTCGAGGCTCCGGCGAGTCCTGCGGCCCGTCCGTCTGCCGATTCTGGCCAGAAAAAAATCGGCGCCTCCATCAAGGTTGATGTGGAAAAACTCGATGCCCTGGTGAATGCGGTGGGCGAACTGGTGATCATGCAATCGCTGGTCCGCCAGAACAAGCTTGTTTCCCGGATCGCCGACCCCAAGCTCACCAAGGACTTTTCCCAGCTGACCCGAATCACCTCCGAGTTGCAGCGCACGGCCATGTCCATGCGCATGGTTCCCATCAAGCAAACCTTTGACAAAATGATTCGTCTGGTCCGGGATCTTTCCAAAAAATCAGGGAAAAAGGTTGACCTGATCATGGAGGGCGCCGATACCGAGATTGACCGCAACATGGTGGAGTCAATCTATGACCCGCTTGTCCACATGATGCGAAACTCGGTGGACCATGGCATCTCTCCGCCGGCCGAACGGGAGAAGTGCGGCAAGCCGGAAACCGGCACCGTCTTTCTCCGCGCCTACCAGAAAGGCGGCAGCATGATGATCGAGATCGAGGACGATGGCGAGGGGCTTAACACCCGGAAAATCAGGAAAAAAGCCATTGAGCGCGGTCTGGTCAGCGAGTCCGAGAACCTGTCTGATTTTGAATTGAACAACCTTATTTTTCTTCCGGGTTTCTCCACGGCGGACAAGATTACCGATGTTTCCGGCCGTGGGGTGGGCATGGATGTCGTGAAAAAAGCGGTGGAAAAGCTGCGGGGCAAGGTGGAGGTGCAAAGCCAGTCGGGCAAAGGCTCCCTGTTCATGATCCGCCTGCCCTTGACCCTGGCGATCATCGACGGAATCATTGTCCGGGTCGGCAGTGAACGGTATATAATCCCGACCATTGCCATTCAGGAATCCATGCGTCCCGAGCGGAAAAACTACAGCACCGTGCATGGCCGGGGGGAAACCCTGCTCGTGCGCGGCGATCTGGTGCCCATTATCAGGCTGTATGAAATTTTTGGCGTACAATCCACCTATACGGACCCCTGTGACGCCATTGTCGTGGTGGTGGAAAATGAAGGCAGGCGTCGCGCCTTGATGGTTGATGAACTTCTGGGCAAGGAAGAGGTGGTCATCAAGAACCTCGGCGGCCTTGATGTGCCCGGCGTTGCCGGAGGGACCATTCTCGGTGATGGCAGGGTTGGTCTTATTCTTGATCTGGCTGGGGTTATTGCCAATAAGGCGAATTGAGTTTTTTCGCAAACAAGTGAAATTTAATGGACTCGCAAAGAGTCCGCCGTACCGCTGAAGATGGCTGCGCGACAAGTTCGATATGCAAGGCGCGGTGTGCTTTTGCGAATGAGGCTATACCTAACGGTATGCCGAATGAGAAAAAGTGCGCCGCAACGAAGTAGATCGGGATTTTTGCAACGCCATCAAATTGGGGAATGTTTTCATCCCAGGGGCTGAGGAGTCGCCCTGTGGGTCTTTCATGAAAAAGGAGGATATTGATGGGAGCAGCAAGCGTAGCGCAGAATTTAGGCCAAGGGACGGAACTGGCAGGGAAATATCTCACATTTTCCTTGGGAAACGAGGATTACGGCGTCGGAATTCTCAGCGTCAGGGAGATCATCGGGGTCATGGAGATTACGGCTGTGCCTCACACCCCGGCCTATATCAAGGGGGTAATCAACCTGCGGGGCAAGGTTATTCCAGTGCTGGACCTGCGGCTTAAATTCAACATGAATCACAAGGAATATGACGAAAGAACCTGTGTCATCGTGGTCGAGGTTCAGGGGCAAACGGCTCCGGTGCAGGTCGGTATGGTCGTGGATTCGGTTTCGGAAGTCTTGAATATCGCCGCCGGTGAAATCGAGCCTCCGCCTTCCCTCGGTTCTTCTTCTGAAACTGAGAATATTCTGGGCATGGCCAAGGTCAAGGGCGAGATCAAGATCCTGCTTGATGTGGACAGGGTCGTTGGCGAAGGGCTTTTGCAGCAGTTGGCCTCCTAGCAGGTGGGTTTTCTGCCAGGAGAACAAGGGGAGGCTTTGTGGTATTGAACAGTGACGGATCAGGCGGTATTCGCTATCCGCAACTCAACAATGGGTTGTTTCAGAAATTCAGCGATCTGGTGTATGAAAAAACCGGGATCTTTTTGAAACCGGAAAAAAAAGAGCTGCTGAACGCCCGCCTGGGCAAGAGACTGCGGGCCACCGGGATAGACTCGTTTAAAGAATACTATGAGTATGTCATCCACGACAGATCCGGGGACGAGCTTGTTCATCTCATCGACAGCGTTTCCACCAACTTCACCTCCTTTTTCAGGGAAAACTCCCACTTCGAGATATTGAGATCCACTGTTTTGCCCGCCTTTGTCAAGGAGGGGCGGGGGAAAAACAAGGAGATTCTACTCTGGTCCTCCGCCAGTTCATCCGGGGAGGAGCCATACACCATGGCCATGGTGGTGGAGGATTTTGTCAGTCAGCATCCAGGGCTGCGTTATCGCATCATGGCAACGGACATCTCCACCCGGGTTTTGGCGCAGGCAAAAAGGGGGGTGTACACCGATGACAGGATTGCCAAGGTGCCGAAGCCCTTCTTGAAAAAATATTTCCAGAAAGGGGTGGGCAGCTCGGACGGCTATGTGAAGGTGAAGGAAGATCTTCGGCGGATGGTGCACTTTGACCGTTTCAATCTTATGGGAGACTTCCTCTGGCGCGAGGCCATAGACGTCATTTTCTGCCGAAACGTCATGATCTATTTCAACCGGGAAACCCAACAGGAGCTGGTGAGTAAATTTCATCAGGCTCTTACCCCGGGCGGGTATCTTTTTATCGGCCATTCCGAAAGCATCAGCGGCTTGAAACATAATTTTACCCAGATTGATGCGACCGCATATATAAAACGATGAAGTGACTATTCAGCTAAGCCGTCGTTCAAAATAACTGTAACAGTGTAATGTCGTGACCGGCATAAGGGGCCGTAACGAAATGGTAAAAAATGTAATGGTTATTTCGTAACGGCCCCTAAAAGCGAAAAAACAGGCTTAAACATTCCATTTGTAACTGTTCAGCAGCGCCGCCTCGCTGCTGCCGCAGATGCGCGTGTCTGTCAATCATCGACGGCAGAAGTGCCGACAAATAGGCCTGCGAACAGCAGTGAAACGGCGATAGCAGCCTATGTGAGCAGGTCTATGACAGCTAAGCGAGCGTAGCGAGACTGCGAAGCAGATGTGGCGTTGCTGAGCAGTTACACGATGAAGTCCGTTGCCTGGGGAGAAGGGCCTGGGGCAATGACGGTTACAGGACAGAGAAAGCATGAAGATAATCGTTGGCATTTCAGACATGAAGGTCAGCAACAAGCCGGACGATGTCCTGATCACCTATTCCCTCGGCTCCTGTATCGGGGTGGTGATCTGGGATCCGGTGGCCAAGGTGGGGGGGCTGCTGCATTATATGCTGCCGGATTCTTCCCTTGACAAGGAGAAGGCGGAGGCCAAGCCCTTCATGTTTGCGGATACCGGCATCCCCCGGTTGTTTAAGGAAACATATAAGTTCGGAGCCATTAAAAATCGTTTGATCGTCAAGGTGGTTGGCGGGTCGCAAATCATGGACAGCGCCGGGATCTTTAATATCGGCAAGCGAAACCAGGCTGTTGTGCGGAAAATGTTCTGGAAGAACCAGATCATGCTGGCCAAGGAAAATGTCGGGGGTACAGGGAACCGCACGGTGAGTTTGGAAATCGGGACAGGGATTACCCACTTGAAGGTTTCTGGAAGAGGGGAGTTTGAGTTATGAGCCGTCTGGATGAGATACTTTCCCTGGTGAAGCATGTCCCGCCCTTTCCCAAGGTGGCCCAGCGGGTTTCGGAGATGCTGACCGACCCGGAGGTGAGCGCCACCGCTCTGGCCGAGATTATCCAATACGATCAGGTGATTACGGCCAATGTGCTGAAGATCTGCAACGCCGCTTACTTTGGCCTGCCCCGCAAGGTTGCTTCCCTGGATGAGGCCCTGGTTATTGTTGGGAATGACACACTCAAGGACATCATTATTACCAGCAGCAGCGCCCGTTTTTATAAAGGCGCCGCCGGAGAAGGCTACAAGCTGGACCAGGGAGAGCTGTGGAAACATTCCATAGCCGTTGGCATAATGGCCAAGGAGCTGGTCAAGTATATCAAGGACGTGGACCCGGGAAGCGCCTATACGGCTGGGCTGTTGCATGACATCGGCAAGCGTTTTTTGAGCAGTTTTGTCGCCGATGATTTTAAAAAGATCATGATGAAGGTGGTTCAGGACGGCTCTTCTTTTGTCGAGGCGGAGAAGGAGCTGTTGGGGGCATCCCATGCCGAACTTGGCGGGATGATTATGAGCCAGTGGGATTTTCCCAAGAAGATAGAGCTGGCTGTTTTGCAGCACCATGACCCGGATGCCCTGGAAAGGGATTCCCTTACCGCGATCGTGGCCTTGGCCAATGCCCTGGTTATCAGCATGGGGATCGGGGTCGGGGCTGATGGCTTGTCAGTGAAAATGCAGGGCGGAGGCTTGAAAAGGTTTGGCATTACCCCGATGCACCTTGAGCTGTGTATGGCCAACCTTCTCATGGAGATAGACCGGGCTCAGGAGCTTTTTCACATTTAGGCGCGTTACGGTTCCTAATGCCGTTCGTGCCATTTAAAATGGTACGGTTATTTTGTTGCAAAGACTGAGCAGGATTACATTCATCCCCGGATTCTTCAGCAGCCTGCTGGTCTGGGTGGAACAACCGGGGAACAGGGCAGCGCGGAAAGCGGCGCATGTCCACGATGGAATAATTTAAGGAAGTGGGAGAGAGGGCGATGGCTTTCAATATTTTGGTGGCGGATGACTCTGAAACCATGCGGGCCGTGATCAAGAAAACCGTGAGCATGTCCGGGGTGCCTGTCGGAGAGTTTCATGAGGCGGCCAATGGCAAAGAGGCCTTGGCTGTCTTGGAAAAAACCTGGATTGATGTCATCCTGTCAGACATCAACATGCCGGAAATGGGCGGGATGGCGCTCTTGAAAAAGATCAGCGCAGATGAGGATCTTAGAAAGATCCCCCTGATCTTCATTACCACCGAGTCCAGCGATGCCCGCCAGGAAGAGGCGCGAAAGCTTGGAGTGGCGGGTTATGTGAAAAAACCGTTCCAACCCGAGGCCATCAAGGCAATCCTCTACGAGGTGCTGGAAAAGGCCTATGCGCACAGGCTGGAAGAGAGGCCGGACGAAGAGGCTGGTGAGGAGAGTGATTTTTAGGAGCAGCGTTCCAATTCGCAACCACAAAAAGAAGGGGATACTTGGGCGGCGGCGCAGGTTGCGGATGGCTGAGGATTGGAAAAAGAGCCGGGGAGGATGGCTGAATGGATGAGGATTTGCGGCGGGTCATATTTGAAACTTTTTCAGAGGTCTTTGAGACCATGTTTTTCACCTTTCTGGAGCCGCTTGAAGAGGCGCCAGGCAAGGAAGAACTCGGTTGCGGCAGGTTCATCGAGGCCACGATCGATTATTCCGGTGGCTGTAATGGCAGTTTCCTTTTTTATTTTCCCTGGGAGCTTGGCAAGAACATCACCGTGAATTTCCTCGGGGTTGATGAGGATGGGGTGCAGGATGGCCAGATCATAGACACGGCGGCGGAAACGGCAAACATGGCCATCGGCGGTTTGCTGGGCAAGCTGGATCCCGGGGGCAAGGCTTCGCTGGCTATTCCGCAAGCCCGCGTGCTTGCGGAGTTTTCTCCGGAGACCCTGCTTGGCGCGCCTGGGATTTGCATGTTTAACACCGAATTCGGGATTCTCTGGGTTGTCGGAACACATGCGTAGAATGGACAAGTCCATGAGAAGAGAGTTGTTTTTTTGAGATACCGGAAAGACAAGACGAGATCATGAGAAAAATACGCGTACTGGTGGTGGATGATTCCGCGGTTGTCCGCAAGGTTTTCAGCGAGGAATTGTCACACGAAAAGGACATCGAGGTGGTGGCCACGGCGCCGGATCCCTATGTGGCCAGGGATAAGATCGTCGCCCTCAAGCCCGATGTGGTGACGCTTGATGTGGAAATGCCACGGATGGATGGCATTACCTTTCTTAAAAAATTGATGCGGTATTTCCCGCTCCCGGTCATCATCGTCAGCTCCCTGACCAAAGCGGGCGGGGCTCTGGCCATGGAGGCCATGGACAGCGGGGCGGTGGATGTTATCTGCAAACCGGGCGAGGCTTATTCCGTTGGCGACATGAGCGCCCAGCTTGCCGAAAAAATCCGGGCCGCCTCCCATGTGAACATGGCGCAACGGGCCATGCATCTTGCCACGGTTCGTCCTGCCGATGCGCCCAGGCTTTCCCTGACCAAGACGACAAATAAATTGATCGCCATCGGCGCCTCCACCGGGGGCACCGAAGCCCTGAAGGATGTTCTTACCCAGTTTCCGGCAAATACGCCGGGGATCATGATTGTTCAGCACATGCCCGCCAATTTTACCACCAGTTTTGCCGAGAGGCTGAACAGCCTCTGTCAGATTCGGGTAAAAGAGGCGCAGGATGGGGATTCCGTGGTGCCGGGCACCGCTTTGCTTGCGCCGGGAAATTTCCATATGGTCCTGCGGCGGAGCGGCGCCCGCTATTATGTCAATATCAAAAGCGGGCCGCTGGTCTGTTATCAGCGGCCCGCGGTGGATGTTTTGTTTAATTCGGTGGCTGCCTACGGCGGGGCCAACGCGGTCGGCGTTATCCTCACCGGGATGGGCAAGGATGGCGCGCAGGGCATGTTGAAGATGAAAGAGGCCGGCGCGCAAACAATCGCCCAGAATGAAAAAACCTGCGTTGTTTTCGGGATGCCCAAGGAGGCCATCGCGGCCGGCGGGGTGGACAAGGTTGTGCCGCTTCGAGATATCCCCGGTGAGGTTATGAAGATGCTGTAGCCATTGTGGCTACAGCCGGGTTCTGGCGTCTCGCATCATGTCCGGTTGTTCCAATTGCAGCAGCACGTTCTTCACGGCGCACCCTCCGGCAAATCCTCCCGGTCCGGAAGAGCCTGTCACCCGATGGCAGGGCACAATAAGGGCCAGGGGGTTGGCGTTGCAGGCCTGTCCCACCGCCCGGGCAGCGCCGGGGTTGCCCAGGGCTCGAGCCAACTCTCCGTAGGTTTTTGTTTCCCCATAAGGAATCGCGGCAATACGATCCCAGACGCGTCTCTGGAACCCGGTACCCTTTTCCACAAATGGCGATCTGGCCTGCGGCGGAAATTTCTGACGGCGCCCTTCGAAAAATTCCACAAGAAGATCGGCAAAACAATGGCGGCCGGTGTTGTCTATCATGCATGCGGGGCCGAGGTGGTTCCTGAGCCACTGCTTGGCCATCTCATGTCTTTCCGGGGAGAAGGTGAGATGGACAGGGAGATCGCCGAGGCAAATGACCTGGCCGCTTATTTCCTGGAAGGCGAAGGTGAAGGTGAGGCATTGAACCGATGGCATTGTCGTTCTCACGGGGATATCCGCTCGTATTTTTTTAATAAAAAACAGGTAAACCACCGGCTCTGCCGGTGGTTTATTTAACTGGATTGGGTTATGCGCCGCGCCCGCCTGGCATGGCGCGGGATGCTCCGTGTGGTGGTCGTTGTATTTTTTTTGTGGTTGGAAAAACAATAAATCAACAAGATAGAACAATAACCTCAAAAAAAACTTGATTTTGCAAGCAAGTATAAATTATAGCTAATTATAGATCTAGCAATTTGAAATTATAAGCCTTTTTCTGAATAAATCTTTCAACCGGAATGTGGACAAACCATGGGTTCTTTTTCTTGCCGACGACTTCTCTCTGTTGTCTTGTTTGTTTTCCTGCTCGCTCCTCCGGCAGGTGCGCAAAGTCATGCGAAAAAAAACGTACAGGGTGTGACCTTGCGTTCGTCGCACAAGTTTGCTCCTGCCCAGGGCAAGATAACGAAAAAGCAGGAAAGATATGCAAAGGTATCCACGCGTGTTTCCGCACAAGAGTTGAAAGAAGAATGGGCGGGAGAAGAGCCCAATGCCGCAAACGCGGAGCTGCGGGGAAAACTCACCTGCCGCAGCGCCTGTATAATGGATGCGAGAACCGGCAGGGTTTTGTACGACCGCAGCGCTGACCGGCCTGGTCAGCCTGCCAGCACCATCAAGGTCATCACCGGACTCATTGCCGTTGAAAGTCTTAATGGCAAGGAGATGGTGCGCGCCAGCGCCTATGCCGCGAACATGCCGGCTTCGAAGATCTATCTGAAAAAAGGCGCTTCCTATAAGGCCAACGATTTGATTAACGCCGTGTTGCTTGCTTCGGCAAATGATGCCAGCGTGGCTTTGGCGGAAAAGGTTGCCGGTTCCGAGCAGGCCTTTGCCAGATTGATGACCAAAAAGGCCGAGGCCCTTGGCGCGCACAACACCATCTGTAAAAGCGCCAATGGCTTGACCAGGGAAGGCCAGCAGACCACGGCCCGCGATTTGGCTACGGTTTTCAACCGGGCCATGCATAACCCTGAGTTTGCCGAGCGCATGTCCACCACCCAGGTGCGCACCAGCGACGGCAAGGTGTTGCGGAGCCACAACAAGGCGTTATGGACCCTGGATGGCGCGGTTGGCGGAAAAACCGGCTATACGGTGGCCGCTGGAAAAACCTATGTCGGCAAATTCCAGCGGGACGGTCAGGCTATTATTGTTGCATTGCTGGGCAGCGCCTCCATGTGGGATGATATCGCCACCCTGGTCGAGCACGGTTTTGCCAAACAGGAAATGGCCTCACGGCTGCCGGGGGATGGTTCCGACGCTGTGCGGGTTTCGCAGGTCAACCGGAAGAGCATGGCAAAAGAACATGCCGAGTACGCCCTGTTGACCGAGCAAAAGAAAAAAGCCAAGTTGTAAGAACGGCCGCCATAACTCCAATTCTCGATAAAAACGCGAATAATTATTGCATCCCGCTCTATAAAATTATCGTTTTTAACGAGAAATGGAATAACAAAAAAAGCCGACAGGAATAGCCTGCCGGCTTTTTTTGTTGAAAACAGCAGCGTGGAGCCATGATTACTAAAGAAAAGGTGAGGGCAGATTTCCCGGATGCGCCGGAGGGGAAAGCTTCCGGCAAATCCGCGGAACTGGTGCGGCGTCTTGAGAAATATCGGGATGCCAAAAGGGTATTTGTAGGGCCCACCGCGAGATTGCAGCAGATCAGGATCAACGCCCTGACGGACGGCAAGGAGCTGTTGGTGCCCGCGCCCGGCTTGAAGGAGGGTTTCTATCTCCTGGCGCCGTATGAGATACCCTTCAAGCACCTGGGCCATGCCGTGGGTTACAAGGGGCTGGCCCAATACGGCCGCCGGGTTGCGGTGGAGGAGCTTTGCCAGGGGCCTGTCGGCCTCCTGGTCACCGATTGTCTGGCCGTGGACCCGGCTGGATATTTTGTCGGCGAGGGCAAGGGGTTTTTCGACCTCGCGGTCGCCATCCTCGCTGAGCTGCATGGGCTTACCCCCGAAGCGGAGGCCTACGGGCTGGGAGAGCAGGAGCAGCTTCTTGACCAGGAAATCGAGCGCGCCGCCTGGGATATCCGTCTCAATGGCTTCATAACTCCGGAGGGTATTGCCCTGAATAATCCAGGCGGCCATGCTGACCGGCGGGTTTTGTGGGACATGCTGCCGCCGAAAAGGATCCGCAAGATTACCCCGCTGTGGAAATTGAACATGCAAAACAAGGATGCCTTGAGCGCGACAGCGAAGAATGCAGAGTGAAGGCCGGGACGCCTTTCGCTCATATCTTATAAAATAAGGCTCTTGCAAAATGTCAAAAAATTCCCTCCCCCCGTGCGGGGGAGGGCTAGGGAGAGGGGGAAACAGCCAGCGCGGCAGGTTGCAACTTCACCCCTCCCCCCGACCCCCTCCCGTCGAGGGAGGGGGAGTAAATTAGAAAGATTTTTGCAAGAGGCTCAAACGAAACGGTTTTGGGTGTCGGGTATGGATGATTTTCAAAAACAGGCTCTTACGGAACATCTGACTGAGTTGCGCAGCTGCCTGATCTATTCATTGCTCGCCACGGTGGCAGGATTTGCTGTGGCCTATTCCTACAGCAAAGAGCTTGGCCAGTTGCTGTTCAAGCCCCTGTACGAGGCCATGCCGGCAAACTCCAGCCTGATTTTCACCTCGTACCAGGAAGGGTTTTTTTTTATCTAAAGCTCTCCCTGGTTGCGGGGCTTCTCCTTGCCAGCCCGGTGATCTTTTACCAGCTCTGGCGTTTTGTCGCCCCAGGCCTGTATCAGCATGAAAAACGGGTGATCCTGCCTTTCAGCCTGCTCTCCTCGCTTTTCTTTTTTGGCGGCGCCGCCTTCGGCTATTTCGTGGTTTTCCCTCCGGCCTTCAAGTTCCTGCTCGGCTATTCCAATGATTTTTTAAGCCCCATGCCCACGGTAAAGGAATATTTTTCCCTCTGCCTGCGCCTGCTCATCGCCTTCGGCGTTATTTTCGAGCTGCCCATCTTCATGGTGCTGCTGGCCAAAATGGGCATGGTGAACGCCGCCTTCCTGAACCGGCACCGCAAGTATGCCATCCTCCTTGCCTTTGTCATCGCCGCCATTCTCACCCCCACCCCGGACGTGGTCAATCAGTGCCTCATGGCTCTGCCCCTGATTGTGCTCTATGAGGTGAGTATCGGCGCGGTCTGGTTGCTGGGCAGGAAACGGTTGGCTGGATTTGCTGGAACCGGGAAGGTTGAGGCGGGAGAGTAAGCGTTTAGACGCAGCCTGCGTACTTCCTGCTCTTCCTGATTTCTTATGCTTTTTCTCGGGTTTTAATGCCACTTTTCTCGGATTTTATATTTACTAATCTCGGATTATGCCGTATGCATTTTCAATGCATGGGAGGGCAAGAACATGTTTTTTAAACGGCATATCAAAGCACGGATCATAGACCTGCTGAATGATTTTCGTATCGTGTACCTCACCGGCCCCAGGCAGGCAGGGAAAAGCACTCTTGTCAAGGAGATCGCCAACGAGCAGGGGATGGGTTACTACACCCTTGATGATGCTGCCCTGGCAGCATCTGCGGGAAGCGACCCCCACGGCCTGCTTGCCTCGCTGCCAAAACCGCTTGTTCTGGACGAATTTCAGATGGCCCCACAGCTGATCGGAGCCATCAAGATGGTTTCCGACAATGCAAATGGCCAAAAAGGAATATTTCTTCTCACCGGATCATCCGACATCTTTCGTTCGGCACAGGTTCAGGAAGCGCTGCCTGGGCATATGGCGCGGATTGAGTTGTATCCTTTGTCCCATGCGGAGCGACACGAGGCGCATGCCAACGCGATCGATTGGCTCATCAGTGGCACATTCGAGCATGCGATGCTGAAACCGCTGGACAGAAAAGAGTTGGGAGATCTCCTCATGGAGGGAGGGTATCCAGAAGCGATAGCCAAGAGCCCCCGTTCACGAAGTATCTGGTTTGCTTCATACATTGAAGGGCGCTTATTGAAAGACTTTGCAACCATGCATCACGCCAAAGGCGACTATCACACAAAACTTTCAGCACTCATCCGCAATCTGGCAGGCATGACCGGCAATCTCATCAAATATGCCAATATAGCCAATGATCTGTCGCAGGACGACAAAACAGTAAAGCGGTATATGGAGATCCTTGAACTCATGTTTATAATCCGTCGAATACATCCTTACATGCGTAACAGCGCCAAGCGCTCCGTGGTAGGGATGCCCAAGCTTCATTTTGTTGACACGGGTCTGGCCTGCCATCTTCTGGGTCTGAAAAGGGCCGACACGCTTCACACCTCGCAATTTTTCGGAGGCCTGGTGGAAAACTTTGTTTTTTGCGAACTGCTGAAACATGCGACCTGGTCGGAAGAGGATGTAAACTTTTACCACTACCGTGATACCGCCCGGCACGAACTCGACCTTGTTATCGAACGGAGCGACGGCACAGTGGTTGGCGTTGAAGTCAAGGCATCCATGACGGTTAAGCCGGAAGATTTTTCAGGGCTATCGATCTTTGCAGGCTATGCCAAAGACAAGTTTCTCCACGGGGTGCTGTTCTATTCTGGGGACAAGGTACTCCCCTTCAGAATTAATGAAACAATTTTCCATGCCGTGCCAATATCTTCACTGATGTAGCCTGCTCATCGCCTTTGGCGTTATTTTCGAGCTCCCCATCTTCATGGTGCTGCTGGCAAAAATGGGCATGGTGAACGCGGCTTTCCTGAACAGGCACCGCAAGTATGCCATCCTGCTTTCCTTTGTCATCGCCGCCATCCTCACCCCCGCCCCGGACGTGATCAATCAGTACCTCATGACTTTTCCCCTGATTGTGCTCTATGAGGTGAGTATTGGCGCGGTCTGGTTGCTGGGGCGGAAACGGCTGGCTGGATTTGGTGAAACCGGGAAGGCAGACGGAGTGGCAGAGTTTAGATTCTATTACTGTGACGAGAATATGTTCGGATGATCCTCAAAATTATCACAATTGAATAAACAATGCTGTGCCCATGACAAAAGCAGTAGAAACCCGAGAACGGTTACTTTTTAAAAACTCATCCCCGACCTTTTGAGGTCCATCTCCGTAAGGCCAGATGTAGTCATCGATGATGATCCAGCCACCATCTATTACAAATTTCTCCCACGACTCGACATCTGCTTTTGCGGCATCGTAGGCATGATTGCCGTCTATGTGAAGAATGGATATTTGGCCAGAGTATCCAGTATATCCAAATGCTTCTGTGCTGACTGATCGGCTATCTTTGTAATACTTTGCCGCTTCAACAGAAGTCATGCGTAAGTAATTTATGTGATGGGAGTTAAATGGAAGCAAGCCAATTTGGAATACGCTCAGCGCCTCTTCCGCATCAACTTGCGCGGAACCGCTGTCCACCATCTTCTCGTTCTGAATCAAATGTTCGTTTGTCCATGGGTCAACGCACAGTAAGTTCCCAATTTCGAAACAGCGCGCCAACCAAGCCAGGATAAATGCGGACTTCCCCCACCAACTGCCAATCTCAACAATGTCGCCGTTCACTGAATATCGTGCAATTTCAAACAAAGCGCGGAATTTATCATCATCGCACATGCCTGGAATGAGATCTGCATATCGACTTAATGCGGCAACTTCGATTTCTGAAAGGGGATGGCGTGGCGGAATATCCGATGTCAATGAAAGTTGATTGGCCATGAGATGCCGTGCTTTTGTTAACGCTGCACGGTATCCACTTAATACTTCATCTACAGGGGATGTATTCGCCAACGCCACTCCCGGAATTAACCTGCCAAGAGTTTGGCTTAAATGATTCCAGACAACGATATTTGGTGTGTATATTTCACCAATGTCAAACTCGATTACTGCTTGTTTAAGTGCATCGTTGAATCCTGGGTCTGTAACGTATGGTAGCTGTACCCACGCAGGATATTTTTCACGCGATACGTCATATCCAAGCGATGATGCACCAATAACGATCCGTTCTTCTTGTAAGCACTTTTGTAAGTAGTCCAATGCGCGAGGCATTCCGGCGGGAAAGATCAAAACAGGTTTTTTCATGATAGCAGTCCTTCCGTTAAGCTGATTAGCGACCGCGTTCACACATCAGGAAGATGCTGGAACACAAATCCGGGTATTGTTGCCCCAGTTTGTAGCATCCCTCCAAATACTCCTTGGAGATGATGTCCGTTTGCAACAATCGATCCCACTGGAAGTTAGCCAGTGCTTTGAAGAAGATTCCAGACCGATGAACCACCCGCAACCTTGCTGCAACCGCTTCTCGCTCTAGGGTGTCCAGTGTGTAGGTGCATCGGTGCCCATGTTCGGCTTCCGCCGACGTGACGGCGGCGTTATGGGAGATCAATCCCATCTTGACGGCGATCTGTCGGGAAGGCGCATTCGCATTGGGACACACTAGAAAGAATCGACCGCTTTCCGCCAACCACTCGTCGTTGATGCGTTTCAGCACCAACACTGGATCATCCAGATGTTCCAACACATGGGTCAGCACGATGTTGTCATAACGCTTGGGCAAGGTCGTTTTCTCGAAGAGCGAATTGACGAACTTCACCTTGTCTCCCAGTTTCTTTCTGGCTTCTTCGATAGCGATATTCGAGGCTTCGACACAGGTGATATCATCAAAATAGGGTAGGAATCTTCTGGTGAAATCGCCCTTGAAGCTCCCAAGCTCAAGCAGGCTTCCCTTGTTGAAGAAGGGTTCGAACGATTTGATCATGTAGGGGTGCATCACGTCGAAGTCAAAGCCATAGGCATATTTGTGGTCATTCGTATCTTTTGTTTCGACGTTATAGTCACGTTTGCTATTCATGCTTTTCCCCGTTTCGCAAATATAGATCCATGCCAACTAATGGCGTATTCGCCGTGCCCGCAACGAATCCATTTTTTTCATACAGCTTAATGGCGGTCGTATTGTCGCCCGCCACCTCCAGGCTGATCTGCTGCATACCTAAAGCTTTCGCATGTTCGATGCACTGCTTCATCAAACGTGCGGCGATACCTTTGCCCTTCCATTCCTTCAGTACGCTGACGCTGGTGATGTAAACGATACGCATCTCCTGGTCGTTGCAATAAACTGCCACCAATCCGACCAGTGTGCCGCCCGACCATGCTTCGAATCTCGTCGCCTTGCCCGCGATCTTTTTCGCATAGTCGCTTATCTCGACTCGACCACTCAGGGACGGCATGAAATCGGCATCGCAGCGTGACAGGTGCTCGGCGATCTGTTCCGCAGAGGCCTTGTTCGACAAACACTCGACCGCCGCACTCATCGTTCCAATACCGCCAAGCCGAAACCGTAGCGTCCGAATTCGTTGCCGTTATAGAGCAGATACACCTTGCCATCGTACTCGAATACATGCGGGTAGCACAACATATCCGAATCCCAGTTGCCCAATGTAACATCAAGGAGCGGATTCTCGTCATCACGCGTCCAGCTCGCCAAATCGTCCGAATAAGCATGGCCGATACGATAGCCTCGATCCTTGTTTTTTCTGAAGTCGAACGACTGGCGAAAGCAGAAGAACATGTGATACCTGCCATCTATTTCGATCACCGTCGGCAGTGCCTGGCTCTCATCCCCGCCAAGCTGGTCGGCGATGATCTGTCGTGCTTCTTCCTTGACCCAGGTGATGCTGTCGTTGGAAATCGCATGACCGATCTTGTAGGTGCGATCCGGCGAGGCGTCCGCCGAGGACCGCTTCCAGCCGGTACCGAAGATGTACCACATGTGGAAAATATCGCCGATGACCTTCACAAAGCCGTCGCCGACGAGGCAGGGCTCGTGCAGCGATGCCGCCAGTACCGGTCCATCGCCAATGCGTTGGAAGGTGAGACCATCATCGTGACTGATGGCCAGACCGATAGCGGTATCCACCGAGACGGACACCCGTCGGCTCCAGCCGCAGGTGTAGCCATATACGGCGTTACCATAGCGCAGGACGCTCATCGGGAAGATGCAATGTTCGTCAAAACAGCCGGGCCCGCCGAGCGGGATGACTGTTTTGTCCGACACGCGAATGACGTCGTGCAGATTCTTCCGCATATCGACGAAGGCGATGTGGCTGAGGTACTTGCCGTTGCTCTTGTCCACCGCGCGGGTGGAGAAATAGATGCGCACGAAATCGTCGAATATCAAGGCTTGCGGCGATTGTGCGAACTGCACACAATCGTTCGGCAGCACATACTGCGTCGGATCAAATATCTTGCCGAGCTTTTTCCACTTCATCGCGCTCATCCCTTACTCCAGCCTGCCATCCAGCTCGGCCAGACCGAAGCCGTGCCGTCCGACCTGGTTTCCGAGGTAGGCCAGATAGATTTTCCCATTCAGCTCGAACACATGCGGATAGCTGATCATTTCGGCATCCCAGCCTTCTTCCGACACATCGATACCGGCCTTTGTGTCGTCGCGCACCCAGTCGGTCAGGTTGGTGCTGGAGGCATAGCCGATGCGGTAGCCATTCTCTTTGCCCCGGTAATGGCTGCTGTAGCGGTAGCAGAAGAACATGTGATATTTGCCGTTGGCGTAGAACACATCCGGGCTGGCTTGTGCCTCATCTTCTTCGATGCGGCTCGGGATCAAGTCCTTGTTGATTTTCGTCCAGTGGATGCCATCGCTCGAAGTCGCCATGCGAATCTTATAGACCGGCTCCGCCCGACCCTCGACCATCTTCCACTTGCGCCCGGCGATGTACCACAGATACCAGGTATCGTTGAAACGCCGTATCTTCGGCCCGCTCAACACGAAGGGCTCCTCCGGCGAGTACGACAACACCGGGCCGGTGCCGAGTTTGGTAAAGGTTTTGCCCTCGTCGTGGCTGGTCGCCATGCCGATCGCCACGTTGAAAGGAACGGATTCGCAGCGCGTCCAGCCCGCATAATAGGCACACACTTCGTCACCGTTGCGGATGACGGAGACTGGATAGATACCGAACTCATCAAACTCGCCCAAGCCGCCCAAGCTGAGGATGGGTTGTTCGCTGACATGCCGCACCTTGAACAGATCGGCGCGCTCCAAATCGACATAGGCGGAGTAGCTCACATACTGGCCGTTCTCGTCCGACGGGGGACGGCAGGAGAAATAGACGCGCACGAAACCGTCGAACACCAGCGTCGCCGGGGCTTGGGCGAACTCCTTCAGCCAGCTGCGCCCTTCGACCTCTTGCGGCGTGAACACCTTGCCTAATTTTTTCCACTGGAACATGGTTCAGATCAACTCATAGTTCGTCGAGATACAGTTTCGGATGGTATCGAGCGGATTGAACATCATCACGTCGATGATCGACAGCCAGGGCACGAACTTATTGCCGAATTGCGGATATTCGAATGGTTTCGACTGGATGAATTTTAAGTCGATGCCCTTCTCCCGAAAGGTTTCTTTTGAATACAGCTCCATGCCGCCGATGGCGTTCACATAGGCACTCGCGCCGACCGCTTTACACAAGGCGAGCACCTTGTCCTGACTCTTCAAGTCATGGTCGATGGCGATGTCAGAGGAGATCCTGATTTCCGTCGTAATGCCCAAGTGCTCGCAGGTTTTGACTATGGAGTGGTGCAGGAAGCGAAACAGATTCGTGTTTTGATACCGCACGATCAGCTCGACCAACGGGAATGTGTTCTCAAAGTATGGCGCACGTCGGTAAGCGCCCTTAATCTGGTTGAGCAGTTTGTCGCGATTGAAATCCGCGGCTAGCTCCCGGTCGCACACATTCAGATAGTCCAAATCGCTTTTCAACGGCAGCGAGAATATCACGTCCTTGCCATTCTGCAGCATGCGGTTGCGGTTGATCCACCCTTTTTTTGTGTATTTGATGTTGTCATAGACGATGAATATATCCACCGCCGTGATCAGCTGGAAATAGCCGATGTAGGGAAAGAAGTACGGTTGCATGATGCCCAGCTTCATCCCGCCTCCCCCATGGAGCCGCTCGTTTGTGTTGAGTTCACTTTTATTGAGCCGCGATGAAGCGGGTGATTTCGTTGACCACCGACATATCCAGATCAGGATAGATCGGCAGGCAAAGAACTTGTTGCGCCGCCAGCGTTGCCACGGGGAGATTTCCCTTATGTGCTGAAGGCAGGCTGCGGTACATGGGGAAATCTGAAATCAAGGGATAGAAATAACGGCGAGGATGAATGCCATTGTCTTTGAGTTTCTGGTAAAGGTCGTCCCGGCTGGTGGGGTAGTCGGCTTCCACCAGAATCGGGAAGTAGGCATAGTTGGCAATTTTTTCGCCTGCATCGGTCAGGCAGCGGAGACCCTTCACCCCCGGCAACTGCTCACGGTAAGCAGCATTAATCTGCTTGCGACGTGCGAGTGCCTGGTCAATGTATTTCAACTGTAACAGCCCTAAAGCCGCGTTGAATTCGCTCATCTTGCCGTTGATCCCTGGAGCCACCACGGTCGTTTCATCAACAAACCCAAAGTTCTTTAGGTGATCAATGCGCTGTTTGGTTTTGGCATCGGGACAGACGATGGCACCACCTTCGAAGGTGTTAAACACTTTGGTGGCATGGAAACTCAGCACCGACAGGTCGCCATGCCGGAATATGCTTCCTTGCCCATCTTGCACGCCAAAAGCGTGTGCAGCATCGTAGATGACTTTGAGGTTATAGTTGTCGGCAATTTTTTGGATAGCATCGACGTCGCATGGATGTCCGTAGCAATGCACCGGCATAATGGCTGTAGTTTGCGGGGTGATCGCAGATCGG
>JAJZSH010000287.1 GCA_021822005.1 Deltaproteobacteria bacterium
GCGCCGATGGTACTGCCAGGGAGACTTGGTGGGAGAGTAGGTCGCCGCCGATCCTTTTTCCTGAAAACCCCTTCCCGAAAAGGAAGGGGTTTTTTTATGCCGTGAACCACCTACCACCAGAATTCCGGATATTGGCGACTTTTCGGGATATTGTTGACCAGCAGGGCTACCAGCAGCATGATCAGAGCGCCGGTACCCACCGGCATCAGGGCGTAGAAATATCCCAGGGCGTGGATCTTGGGGCCGCCGATCACTGCGATGAGGGCGGTGGCGCCGCCTGGCGGGTGCAGGGTCTTGGTGGCATGCATGGCGGCGATGGCGGTGGCAACCGCCATCGCCGCGGCAAGCCAGGGATACGGAGTGAACAATTGATAGCTTGCCACCCCGATGCAGGCCGAGATGAGGTGGCCGCCGATCAGGTTGCGGGGTTGGGCCAGCGGGCTCCTGATCGCCCCGTAGATGAGCACGGCCGAGGCGCCGAAGGAGCCGACGATGAGCATGAGATCGCCATCGCCGAGCACACTGTAGTGAAGATAACCCACCACGCTGATGCCCAGGAACGCCCCGAGCCACGACCAGAGAATCTCGGTGACGCTTACTCGCGGTGGGCTTGTGGAGCTTGCTTTCATTTTCAGGAAGTAGGGCATGATGCCTCCTCCAAGTGCGTGCTCCGAATCAAATCAGTCCGGGAGAGGATGCCTACCGGCTTGTTATAGGCGTCGACCACGGGTAACCGATTGATACCGTGACGGGTCATCAGTAAGGCGATTTCATGAGCCGTTGCTTGAGTATCTATGGAGATGGCAGGGCTTGTCATGATTGTTTTTGCCGGTTGATTTTTGAGGTCGAGAGTAATGCACCCTTTGGTGGTCAGATAATCGGCCACCACCGCCATGAACGAGTTGTGTTCGGTAGCGCCCATGTGGCGTAAAAAATCCTTTTCCGAGATGATGCCTACGAGGTGTTCCTGCTGGTCCACGACCAGGACCCCAGAGATATGGTGGGTGGCCATCAACCGGGCTGCATCGCTCAAGGGCGTTTCCGGATGCACGCTGACGACGGTGCGGGTCATGATTTGGTATGCCCGCAGGGATCGATTTAGTCTTTCCCACGCGTGACAGTAGGCGCGTTGATAGATTTTTCTGAAGTCCGCAGGAGTGATGTCGATGTATCCCTCCATCGCCTGCATGGCCTGCACGATATCCTGTTCGGTCAATTCTTGGAAATGGTCTTCACCCATGGCCTGTCACCTATCAAAAAGGGGAAAGAGGTCCGTTGCTCGAGAACGAAACTACTTTAACGATAGCATAGCAGAAAAGGGGGAAAACGATTTGACCTAAGTCAATCTGCCGGCCAAATCATCAGCAAGAGGCCCGCGTATGGCTGCAACACAAGGGAAGGCGGAATACGATGCCCACCCCGCCACTTTCTGGCGAGGTGGGCATTAATTTTCTGACGCGCTTTCGGTCTACTGTACATTAATGGACTTCAATGTGCGTTACGCCCTTTTTCGCCTCTTCGGTTTTGGGCAGGGTGACCGTCAGCACGCCATTCTCATAGGCAGCCTCGATCTTGTCGGGTTGCACCTCGGCCGGTAACCGTACCGTGCGGCAGAAGGAGCCATAGGTCCGCTCAATCCGATGGAACCGTTTGCCCTTCTCTTCCTTTTCCTCGTGCTTTTCGCCCTTGATGATCAGGCTTTCGCCTTCCAAAGAGATGTCGATATCCTTCTTTTCCAGACCCGGGAGTTCCGCCTTGACCTCAATGGCGGTTTCGGTCTCGGCAAGATCGAACCGCGGAGTCCATTCACGGCTCCGGTCCATCGTCAGATCTTCACTTGGGAAAACATCCCAGAAGTGCCTGACCATGTTTTCCATCTCCTTGAACAGTTGTGGAACCTCATGACGCGATTTGACCGGGAGCAGATCCAACATGGTGTTCACCCCCTTGTGATGGGTTATGGTTTGGTTTTGTGCACTTGTTTTCCTCTGTTTACAAAATAAGGCCGCTTTGTGCGGTGTCAAGACAAGGCTGACGCGTCTCTTGCTCCCGCGACGAAGGACGAACTGAGGTCGTGGAGACCGCCTGGTTTCCGAATTAACGGGATGGGGCAGCGGGGAAAGTGGTGGTATTGCACCCGCCGCCACAGCCGCAGCCAGACGGGGGGCCGCCCTTGGGGTCGCGGAAGAACATCCGTCGCAGGTTACGATGGAGCACCCGGCCAACCGGTTTGATGGAAAGCAGAAGCACTGCCACCGCCCCGGCGATCTGCACCTCGAAGGGCAGCAGTTCGGTTGCCTGCCCCATGGTTGCCTTGGCGGAAATTCCCAGCTTGGCATAAACGGCATCGACGAGGAGTCCCCAAACCACGCTGGCGGAGGCGATGGTGGCGAGGTAGAGGGCCGTGGCCCGTTTGCCGATGAGGCCGCCCATGACGGTCAGCGAGGCCATGTTGGTGGCTGGGCCGGCGAGCATGAAGACCAAGGCAGCGCCGGGGCTGACTCCCTTGAGGATCAGGGCGGCGGCAATCGGGGTGGAGGCGCTGGCACAGATATAGAGCGGGATGCCGAAGGCGACCATGAGCAGCATGGTCGCGAGCCCTCCGCCCAAGTAGCTGGCAAAGATGTCTTCCGGAACCAGGGCGGTGATGGTGCCGGCCAAGACAAGCCCCAGAAAAAACCAGGCGGCGATGTCGCCCCAGAGTTCGATAAAAGCATAGCGTAGCCCGAGTCGCACCTTTTCGCCGAAGGTGTGGTAATGGGCATGGTCTGCCGGCGGGCAGCCGGCGCCATCGCAGCAGTTGTCTGCCGCGCAGGCCGGGGTGGCGGTGATGAGGGTTGGTTCCGGCGATCTGCGCATATTTTCAGCAATACCGGCCACCATGGCGGTGGTAAAGGCGGCCAGCGGCCGGGCCACGGTCATGATCGGATCGAGCAGGACATAGCTGATGCCGATGGAATCTACCCCGGACTCCGGCGTGGCAATGAGGAAGGCAACGGTGGCGCCGTTGTTGGCGCCCTGTTTCTTCAGAGTGGCGGCCGCAGGCAGGACCCCGCAGGAGCAGAGCGGCATCGGCACCCCGAACAGCGCCGCCTTGAAAACTGAAAGAAAACGCCCTTGGCCGAGGTGCCGCGCGATGTAGGCAGGAGAAAGAAAGATCTTGAGCAGGCCGCCGACCAACATGCCGAAGAGCATGTAAATGCCGGCATCCAGCAGCAACTGCCATGATTCGGCGGCGATAATACGAAGAAAATCCATAACCGTTTCCTGGGTGGTTGCGTTGTTGGTGGCCTGGCCGCTATTCCCGTCCGTGGATCAGCGCCACCTGGAGGAGTTGTTCGATGTGCTCGTCATTCAGCCGGTAGTAGAGCACCACGCCGTCGCGGCGGTTGCTCACCAGATGGAGGGTGCGGAGCAGACGGAGCTGATGGCTGACCGCCGACTCACTGACCCGGAGAAGTGCCGCCAGATCGCAGACGCACATCTCGCCTTGGCGCAGCGCCCAGAGGATGCGGAGCCGGCTGCTGTCGGCAAAGGCCTTGAACAGTTCGGCCATGCGGTCGATCTCCGTGGCAGCAAGTGCCATGTCCCGCGCCTTTTTGATGCGCTCCTCATGGATGATGCGACAGGCGCAAAAATCTTCTTTTGGGTTCATGTCCCACAACCGATTGGCTGAATATATGAATAATTTTTCATATAATAACCCCGTAATCCCGGGTTGTCAATTGGAAGAGTGAGGCTGGGGTTGGGTGGAGAATGGGGGCAGAGTGGGAGGAAAAAAAAGATC
>JAJZSH010000288.1 GCA_021822005.1 Deltaproteobacteria bacterium
CTGGCGGCCATCAATCTGCGCATGATAGGCCAACTCATCCTGTGACCATCTTTTTTCCTGGCGCAACAGCTTGATTTTCTTTCCAAGTGACATAATCGACGCCTCCTGATCACCAGAGTAATCATGAGGCCGATTGATTGGAACTGAATTTGTGTATCCCATGTTTTTAATATTGACACATTGTGCATGATATGTCAAGCAAGTCCCCCTGTGTCAGGATAGATGTCGCCTCTCGTATGAAATTTTGGGGTCTTTCGTATTTAAGTTGAAAACAAGGGCAAACTTTGGAGAAAGTCCTATGGCTACGGAATCAATCCCGTTTGCTTTTCTCTCTAACAGTCTGTTTTAAAATGCTTTTTAGCGTTATCATTTTTGGCGTTCAATCAACGATCCTATCGTTACAATTGAGTTCACCTCGGACTTTCAACTTTCATCTCGCGCTTATTTCCCCACCAACCGCTCTAAAATCCTGTAGCTCCGCGCCACCATGTTCCTAGGCTCCACCATGAGTCCGGCCTGGATCATGGCGTTGTCGAAGATTTGCTCCACCACGCTTCCGGCCACCTCGGCATCCTTCTCTTTCAGCCCGGCCAACCCCTTGATCAGGGGATGGGTGGTGTTGATCTCCAGGTTCTTCCCGCCAAACTGCTGCAATCCCTGGCCTGAGGCGCGCATGATCCGTTCCATGCTGCTGGTGACAAAGCCGTCGGGGTTGACGACCATGGCCGGGCTGTCGGTGAGGCGTTTTGAGGCGATGACCTCTTTCACCTGCTCGCCCAGCACCTCCTTCATCCATGTGGTCAGGGTCTCGGACTCCTTGGCGTCCATGGCCTCGCTCCGGGCTTTTTCCTTGTCCGCCTCGGTTTCCGCAGGCGCTTCGGGAAGATCGAGATCGCCGCGGTCGGCGGAGACCAGCTTTTTCTCGTCAAAGGAGCCCAGGTGGCTCATGGCGAAATCATCGATGGGCTCCAGGGTGTAGATCACCTCGATATTGCGTTTCTTGAAGGCCTCGATGTAGGGGCCGTTTTCAATGGCCTCCCGGCTGGGGCCGTTGATGTAGAAGATCTCCTTCTGCCCCTCGGGCATGCGTTCCACATACTCGGCCAGGGAGGTGAAGACGGTGTCTTCGGTCTTGGAGGACTCGAAGCGCAGGAGTTTGGCAGCCTCCTCGCGGTAGGCAAAGTCCGAGATCACCCCTTCCTTGATAAACATGCCGAAGTTCTTCCAGAATTCCGTGTACTTCTCCGGTTCGCTCTTGGCCAGCTCCTCCAGGAATTTGAGCACCCGCTTGGTCACCACCTTGTTGATCTTGGCGACCAGGGCGCTGTCCTGCAAGGCCTGGCGGGAGATATTGAGCGGCAGGTCTTCGCTGTCGATGACCCCGCGCAGGAAGCGGAGCCATTCCGGGAGGATGGTCTTGCTGTGCTGCTCGATCAACACCCGCTGGCAGTAGAGGTTGACCCCCGGGTCCATGCGGCCGAAACCCATGGCCTCGAAATTCTCCTTGGGGATGAAGAGCAGGGTCTTGATGGCCAGGGGGGCGTCCGCGGAAAAATGAAGCCTGGCCAGGGGCTCGTCATAGGCATTGGCGATGAATTTATAAAACTCGGTGTAGGCCTCCTCCTTGATTTCGCTTTTGCCGAGGGTCCAGATGGCCTGCACCGTGTTGACCGGTTCGCCCTTGAGCTTGATGGGGAAGGGGACAAAGCTGGAATACTGCTTGATGATCCTCCGGATGGTCTGCTCGTTGGCATACTCCTTGGCCTCGTCGGTGAGCTCCAGGGTGATGCTGGTGCCGCGCCGGATGCCGGGGCACATGGCGATGGTGAAGGTGCCGCCGCCGTCGGAGATCCATTCGTGGCCCATGTCGTCCATACGAAAGGAGCGCGATTTTACCGTGACCTTTTTGGCCACCATGAAGGCGGCATAAAAGCCCACGCCGAACTGGCCGATCAGGTTCACCTCCTTGCGGTCCGTTTCGGAAAGCTTGCTGAAAAAGGTTTTGGAGCCGGAATGGGCGATGGTGCCCAGGTTTGCCTCCAGTTCGCCCCGGTCCATGCCGATGCCGGAATCGGTGATGGTGAGGGTGTTTGCCTGCTCATCAATTTCAATGGCGATTTCCAGAGGCATGTGGCTGTCGAAAACCTCCTGCTCCCCCACGCTCTGGTGCCGGAATTTTTCCAGGGCGTCCGCGGCATTGGAGATCAGTTCGCGCAGGAATATCTCCTTTTCCGTGTAGAGCGAATGGATCACGATATCGAGCATTTTTTTTACTTCGGCCTGAAATTCCTTGGTCTCTGTCTGGCTGGCGGTTTTCTCGGGACTCATTTTTTTTCTCTCTGAAATTGATTCATTGGGGCGAGGCGGTCGTTTGTGCCTGTTGCCCGGAATGGTTCTTTTGCTACCGGAAACGGCAATGTGCGTCAAAAATAATCATCCCCATGGCCCTGTCAAGCTGCGGCAAGCCGTCGTTCACAAATAGCTGTAACATTGAGATGCCATGACCGGCAGCATCGAAGCGGCGTAAGGAGCCGTAACGAACTGGGCACTGTAGCTGTGTTAACGGCGATGGTGATTTTGTAACGGCTCCTAAATATTTACAACCGCGTCCGGATATGTGATAATCGCAGCGAAGGTATCGTTTTCATGTGCCCGCCACGCGCCATGGGCCGACCCAGACCTTTTGAACCGGGAAAAGCGATGATGGATGTAGCCGCAGAGTATGTCAGGGATGTTGAAAAGATAGCCCCGTGTCCGGAGGTGGCGCTGGACGTGCTGTCCATGGCCCACGCGGCGGATTGTTCCATTCCCAAGTTGTCGGAAAAAATAGGGCAGGATCCGGGGCTCACCGCCAACATGCTGCACATGGCCAACTCCGCGTACTTTGGCCACATGAAAAAAATCACCTCGGTCAAGGACATCATCGTCCGCCTGGGGGTGGACGCGGTCAAGATCATCTCCATCACCAGCGCTTCGGTCGGTCTGCTCAGATCGCCACAGGATGCCTATGTCCTGGGACGGGGCGAGCTCTGGCGCCACTCCTTCGCCGTTGCCATCCTGGCAAATATCATTGCCCGCTATGCCAAGGCCAGGGATACCTCCGCCATTTACACCGCCGGCCTGCTCCATGACGTGGGCAAGGTGATCCTTGATCGGCCCTTGCAAGTGGAGAGCTACAACCGGGATGAAAACGACGGGCAGGCGGACCTGCTGGCTGTGGAACGCAGCCTGCTGCATACGGACCACGCCGAGGTGGGCATGACCCTGTTGGAAAAATGGGGGTTGCCGGAGGCGGTTTCCGTTCCGGTTGGTCTGCACCATGACACAACCCAGGCCCAGTCAAAAAGGCTGGGAGCCAAAATCATCTATCTGGCCAATCATCTGGTTCATCTTACCGAATACGACGCAGGCAGCTCCGGAGATTTCTTTTTTGACGTGCTGGCCTATGAGAGCATGAAGGGGGAGCTGCCCGAGGTGCCGAATTTTGAAAGCAACATGCGTCTGATTATCGAAGAGTTTGTTGACAAATACCAGGATGCCGTCGCCGTGTTCAGCCTTTAGCAGGCTGTTGCAAAATTCTGTTTTTCAACAGCCTGCTAGGCTGCTTCGCCGATCAGCACCGCCTCCTGGATATGCATGAGACGGTCAATGTCCAGGAGGATGGTCACGCCATCGGCGAGTTTGGCCATGCCCAGCAGACACTGGCTGTCAACCGCGCTGCCGAATTTGGGGGGATCTTCCACATCCTGCTCCTTGATGGTCACCACCTCGGACACCGCATC
>JAJZSH010000024.1 GCA_021822005.1 Deltaproteobacteria bacterium
AAACCCCTTTTTCTCGTAATAATCCTCGTCAAAGAGGTTGTCCGCCTTCAGGGAGACCCGGTGGTGCTCAAGGAATCCAAGCCCTATGACCAGATCCACCACCTCAAATTCCGGATAGGTGATCTCAGGATAACCGGCTGCGTTCCAGTTGTTATCTTTCCGCTTGCCGACAGACCTGCACAGCAGCTTGCCATCGAACATGCCGTCGCCATATTTGAGTCCGTAGTTCACGGTGGAAGAGGCGACATTGTGGGTGTCCTTCATGGCGCCGTCGGCTCGTTCTTCCTCGGCCTTAAAGATGCTGGTTCCATTTACAAAAAGGGAAAGGGATCTTTCCCAGCCCAAAGTGGCGCCGATATCAAAGGAGAGGGTATATTCCAGCCCTTCGATTTCGCCGGCCAGGCTGTTCTGGTAGGTGGTGGTGGTGCCGGTGGTGACCGTGGTGATCTTGTCGTCGATATCGGTGTGGAAATAGGTGAGATCGAGATTCAATCCCATTTTGGCCAGCTCATAACCGGCCCCGGCATCCCAGGTAAGGGATGACTCGGGATCGAGACCGGGGTTGCCACGGGTGACCATGGTGACGCCCTTAACCAACCGCTCTGCATAACCGGCCAGCTGCCCGGCATCAGGCGGGACAAAAGCCTTGCCAATGGTGGTGTGCAGCCGGAGGCCCTGATCGAAAAGGTAGTTGAGCCCGGCCCTGGGGCTGATGGTGGAAAAACTTTCCGAATTTGGAGTGAAGCCGGTTTTGTACGGGGTTTCCCTGGTCTCCACGGCAAAGGTGTCATAGCGGCCGCCCACCGTGGCGGTGAGTTTATTGTCCAGCAGTTTCCAGACCGTTTCCAGATATCCGGCCCAGTTGACGCGGCCTTCGTCAGGCGACCAGGGGGCTTTTGGGACGGAATTGGTGTTATAACTGCGGCTTTCCCTGTCAATATCCTGGTAGTCAATTCCAGCAATGAAACTGTGGCCATGCCAGGAATACTCGTCTTTCAACTGAAGACCAAGCCAGTTGATTTCAGAGTCATAGCTGTGATAGGTGGGGACAGGTGTGCCGTAGGAATGGTGGGAGTAGTTCTCTGCTTTTTCCTGGGCACGGTAGACGGTGAGACCAGCCCGATTGTTTGCGCCAAGCTTACCACCCACGGAAAGATCAAGTCCAGAGCGGTCAATATCTTTATACCCCTGTTGGTTGTCGCCGTAGAAGATGTCGCCGGGGGTCTCGATATCACGGCCCTGGTAGAGATCACCACTCATGTCCATCCGCCAGGAGTCGTTGAGTTGAGCCCCAAGCCTGAGATTGCCGTTTTGGGTTTGATACCTGGTGTTGTCGCGGGTTGCACCGTTCCCCATCCTGATGTCGTCCGCCTGTTCATAACGCCGGGCCGAAAGATCAAAATCAAACCGCTGTCCGGCTCCACCGCCGATGGCTGCTTTCTCGTAATTGGTATCAAAGGAACCAAACCCGATTTCAGCCATGCCGGTAAGCGGCCCGGTATTCTTTTTGGTGATGATATTGACCACGCCACCCATGGCCTCGCCGCCATAGAGGGACGAAGCAGGCCCTTTCAGAACCTCGATTCGCTCGATATTGTCGCTTAGGATATTGGCCAGATTGGTGGAACCGGCCGGCCGGCCATTCATGAGGACCAGCGAATGCTTGGTGATGCCGAAAAATTCCGGGCGAAAGCCTCGAATACCAATACCGGCAAGCGCCCCGGGATATTCGATAACATCGATGGAGCTGTTTTTCTTCAGTTGTTCCGTAAGGGTCTCGGCAGAGGTAAGCTCGATATCCTCCAGGCTTACAACCTCCACCTTGGCAGGAATTTCCCGTATCTTTTCTTCACTGCGGGTGGCGGTGACCACCACCTCGTCCATGGTGATCCGCCGGTTGCCGGCTGCCTCCTGGCCTGCGGTGGCGAGAGCGGGAACGGCCAGCAGAACCAGTGCCCACGCCGGGTATCGTTTTTTTCTCATTGCACTCCCCCCGGGTTACCGTTGGCGGAGCGCATGGCTCTTTGGAAACCATCCCAGTCCTTGATGAGAAAAATGGTTATTCTACTGAAACTCTGTTCGTTTGGATCCATATCCGTCCTCCCTTGGGAGTCCGGGGCAGCCTTGCAAAGGGCAAAAAAAATCCCCGGACCGATAATTATCGATCAGGGGATTTCCCAAAATATCCACTGAACCAGCAGCACGCCTCACTGTCCACGGGAGGTATGCCATATAGTATCTCCAGGCAGGTCTTCTGACTTCCGGTTCATCCTTGTTTCGCGCCTTCCCGTTCAAAAAACAGTGGCTTTATTGCGAAACTCGTCCCCGGTTACAGCGGCGGGCCCGTCCCGGATTTACACCGGGTTCCCTATTAAGCTCTCTTCAGAGCACCTGAGATATGTTCACAAAATTAGCTAATCTCCGGCTAAAGTCAAGAAATTTATTGACCAACCAGACAGCCTGCACACATACCAAAAGCAGCATCTTTTTTCTTGCTCTTTTGCGGACAATCGCCAATAGTGCCGCTTATTCACAAGCAAAGGAAGAACACAGCATGAACGTCCCATCAGAGGAAATACACGGCAAAAAATTGGCGGTCCTGTCGCTGGCCGCCCTGGGCGTTGTGTTTGGCGATATCGGCACCAGCCCCCTCTACGCCATGCGGGAATGTTTTCACGGCGAGTACGGCATCGCGGTGACCGCCGACAATGTGCTTGGCGTATTGTCTCTCATCTTCTGGGCTCTGCTGCTCATTGTCAGCGTCAAATACCTCGGCTTCATCCTCCGGGCGGATAACGAAGGCGAAGGCGGGGTTCTGGCCCTGACCGCCCTGATCAAACCCAAAAACGTCAAACCGCGCACCCCCCAGTGGGCCCTGGTGGGGATCGGCCTCTTTGCCGCCTGCCTGATGTATGGCGACGGCATGATCACCCCGGCCATCTCGGTGTTGAGCGCCGTTGAAGGGGTGAAAAATATCACCCCGCTGCTTGAATCCTATATCGTCCCGGCCACCATTATCATCCTGGCCGGGCTGTTTCTTCTGCAAAAGAGGGGCACCGCCCGGGTGGGCCGCCTGTTCGGGCCGATCATGCTCCTCTGGTTCTGTACGCTTGCCGCCCTGGGCATTGCCCAGATCGTGAGCTGCCCGCAGGTCCTGGCCGCTGTTTTTCCCTGGCATGGCATTGCCTTTCTTGTCGAAAACAAGCTGCACGGCTTCATCGTGCTGGGCGCTGTTTTTCTGGCGGTTACAGGGGCCGAGGCAATCTATGCCGACATGGGCCACTTCGGCAAACGGCCCATCCAGCTGGTCTGGTTCCTGGTCGCCTTTCCGGCGCTGGTCCTGAACTATTTCGGCCAGGGCGCCCTCCTGCTCGTCAGGCCGGAGGAAGCGTATCACCCCTTCTACGCCCTGGTCCCGGACTGGGCCATGATCCCCATGGTGCTCCTGGCCACTTGTGCCACCATCATCGCCTCCCAGGCCGTGATCACCGGCTCCTTTTCCCTCACCCGCCAGGCGATTCAACTGGGATACCTCCCCCGGCTGCGGATCACCCACACCTCGTCCTCCCACATGGGCCAGATTTACGTGGGCCCGGTGAACTGGGCCCTGATGCTCTGCACCATCGGCCTGGTCCTGGGCTTTCAATCATCGAGCAAGCTGGCCGCCGCCTATGGCGTGGCGGTGAGCGCCACCATGCTGATCACCACCACCCTCTTTTTTGTGGTCGCCAGCAAACGCTGGGGCTGGAACCGGCTGACAGCCGGGCTTCTCACCGTTCTTTTCCTTGTGGTTGATCTTCCCTTCTTCGGGGCGAACATGAGCAAGATCTTCCATGGCGCCTGGTTCGCCCTGGCCATTGGCGGTTTCTTTTTCCTGATAATGCTGACCTGGGAACAGGGCCGCGAAATCCTTGGCAGCAAGATGCGGAGTCTGACCCCGAGACTGGACGAATTCAAGGAGATGCTGGCACGCAATCCCCCGCAGCGGATCAACGGCCAGGCCGTGTTCCTGACCCGGGGCCACGATATTGTGCCCGCCGCGCTGATGCACAACCTGAAGCACAACAAGATACTGCACTCCGAGGTGGTTTTTTTGAATATCCGCACCGAGGAAATTCCCCGGGTTCCGAATTTCGAGAAAATCGAGGCCGAAAAACTGGGCGCGGGCCTCTACCGCATCATCGCCCACTACGGCTTCATGGAAGAACCAAAGATTGACACCATTTTCGCCCTGTCCCGCAGCAAGGGGGTGAACCTGGAGATGAAAGAGGCCAGCTTTTTCCTGGGCCGGGAGAAACTCTCCATCGGGGAACACCCGGAGATGTGGCGCTGGCGCTCACGTCTTTTTCTCTTTCTGGCGCGCAACGCCATGGATGCGGCGGCGTTTTTCGACATTCCCTCGGACCAGGTCATCGAGGTTGGCGTCCAGCTGGAGCTGTAAGCCGTTGTCACAAAACAACGTCGTCAACTGGATAGCAAAAACGGCATAACGAGCCGTAACGAAATGGTAAAAAATGTAATGGTTATTTCGTAACGGCTCCTAAATTCAGAAGGCCGATTTCTCCTGGCTCCTGACCCCTCCGTTCATCCACCAGCGCGGTCAATCTTCCGGTTCCGGAAGTAGAGGAAGATATCTCCAGCCACCATGATCCCGTTCAGGATATAGAGGACGATCACCGGATCAGGGCTGAAAAATATCTTGTGCAGGATACCGGAGACATACCCCAGAAGAACCACGCCCAAAAAAAAGAGGCTCTTGCCGGAATTGGTCCGGGACCGGTAGGACCGGTACAGGGAAAAGGGCCAGGCCGCGCCAAAGCAGATCAGCATGGCAATTTCAAAAATACTCATATCTCTCCCAATCGCCTTCTGGTGGGATGATTCCCTTGCCGCAGGAAAGCCGTCGTTCAAAAATACCCGTAATTCCCAAAACAAGGCGGAGATGCTGGTCAACAATATTGCATCGGCCGAAAAAGAGCAGTACTATTTTTCCAGGACAACAGGACCAGCGTGCATCGGCGCAACCCGTTCCCGAAGAAGCACGCCCTGGCCGGCGTTTCCGAGCCGCTCACCTTCTCAACAGAGAACTTTCCCATGGCAAAAAAACCTTCTCGCCTCGCGCTGATCATCTGTGCAGGCCTGCTCCTGGCTCTTTCCCCTGCCTCTTCTGCCCTTGCCCTTAAAAAAAACTTGGTGTTCCGGGGCGGCCCGGCCGGGGGCACCTTCCAGCTGGTGGCCGACGCCATCGAGGCATACCCAGGGGTCAAGGCCCTCTCGACCTTGAGCGTCACGGCCCAGCCATCCGCGGGCTCCCTGGAAAACCTCCGCGAAGTCCATGCCGGTCAAGCCGATTTCGGCCTGGTCTACTCCGGCCATGCCTACCTTGGCCGCAACGGGCTGCTGCAAGACGACAGCAATGCCTATGACAAGGTCCTGGCCGTGGCCTCCCTCTACGGCGCCCCAGCCCAGCTCGTTGTCCGCAAAGGCTCTGGAATAAAGAGCGTCAAGGATCTCAAGGGAAAAAGGGTGGGGGTCGGCAGCCCCGGTTCAGGAGCCTTTGCCAACTGCGAGCTTTTTTTCAGACATCTGGGAGTCTGGGACGCCATCATCCCCAGCCATATCGGGTACAATGAGGTAGCCCTGGCCTTTGCCAACAAACAGCTCGACGCCTTCTGCCTGTTTACCGCTTTCCCGAGCAGCGCCATCACCATGGCCGCCAGAACCGGCAAGATCGAGCTTCTCAATCTCAATGTCGAAGCCGGGGCCAGCGGCTTCTACAAGAAATATCCCTACTTCACCGCCCGCACCCTGCCTGCCGGAACCTACCGGGGGGTAAACCACAACACCCGGTCCTTCCAGGATTCCACCCTCTGGGTGGCCGGCGCCGAGGTGCCGGACGAGGTGGTCTACCGCCTGCTCGCCACCATCTACGACAAAAAAGGGTTGCGCTACATGGGGCGACAGAATCCTGCCCTGAAAGACATGCGTCTGCGCTCCGGCGCCAGGGGCGTCATCATCCCCATGCATCCTGGCGCCATCAGGTTCTGGAAGGAAAAAGGTCTTCTCTGAGCTTGTGCCCCGGAATCACCGGGGCACAAGCGGCAGATACCGGGGCTGCCAGCCCATCATCTCCACCAGGCGCAGCAACCGTTCCCGCTTGTAATCATGCTGGTAGGTGCTGTACACACAGGGGTGGGCCACACCCCGGCTGATGGCCGCCTCACCCACGGCTAAGGCCACGGCCAGACTCACCTCGCGCAGCCTGGCCACCGATGGCAGAAGGATGCCCTTCTTGAGGTCGGCGGCCTCCACCTGCCCGGCCACCGCCTGTGCCGCGGCGGTAAAAAACCGGGGCAGCACCTCCTGGGCGCCCGAGGCCATGACTCCCAGGCCCACCCCCGGAAAGATAAAAACATTATTGCACTGCCCGACCCTGACCGGCAGCCCCCCGAGGATTACCGGCGCAAAGGGGCTGCCCGTGGCGACCAGGGCACTGCCGGAGGTCCATTTATGGATGTCGGCGGGATGTGCCTCGGCCCGGGCGGTGGGATTGCTGAGCGGCAGAATGACAGGCCGCCGGCTGTTACCCTGCATGGCCTGAACAATATACCTGCTGAAAGCGCCAGGCTGGCCCGAGGTGCCGATCAACACCGTAACCCGAGCCTTCTGGATCACGTTCAACAGGTTGCCGTCCGTTTTTGCGCTATACCAGTCCAGGGCTGCCGGATCCTTGGCAAACTTCTGCTTGTACGGTTCAAGCTCGCGCTCGGTGGTCACCAGGCCCTTGCTGTCCACGGTGAAAATCCGGGCTCTCGCCTCTTCCGGGCCAAGCCCGGCCTCAATAAGCGCGGTCTCGATCTGTTCGGCAACGCCGACCCCGCCCGCGCCCGCGCCATAAATCAGATAGACCTGTTTTGTCAGCGGTTCGTTCTTGATCTTCATGGCGGAGAGCAAGGCCGCCAGGGTCACAGCTCCGGTGCCCTGGATATCGTCATTGAACGAGACAAGGTCATGCAGATAGGTATCGCGGACGGCAAAGGCCTTTTGCTTGGAAAAATCCTCCCACTGACAGAGGGCTTGGGGAAACACCGCCTTGAAGGCCTTGGCAAAACGCCGGACAAAGTCGAGATACTCCTCCCCCACCAGACGGGGATGCCACCAGCCGAGATAATTCGGATCGTTCAAGAGCGCGGCGTTGTCCGTCCCCACATCAAGCGAGATGGGCAGACAATGCCAGGGCGCGACCCCGGCTCCCTGGGTGTAGAGCATGAGCTTGCCAAGACAGATGGAGATCCCGCCCACCCCCTGATCGCCGATGCCGAGAATGCCCTGGTTGTCGGTGACCACCGCCACCCGGATCTGCCTGGCTTTGAACCGGCCCAGGATCTCCTCGGCCCGGTCGATGTTGCCGGGGAAAAAATGCAACCCGTTTGCCTTGCGGAACAGGGAAGAATACTGCCGGCAGGCCTCGCCCACCGTGGGCGTATAGATTATCCGCATGAAGCGCTCGATGTCGCTGGCGATAACGGCATGGGCCAGGGTCACATTCCGGTCGTAGAGGGAGCGCAGATAGACAAACTTCTCCAGATCGCCGGTTTGCCGCGCAAGCGATTCCAGGCAGTTGTCCACCTGCTGCTCCAGGGTGCGGACGCTGGGCGGCAGGGTGCCTTCCAGCTGGAGCTGTTCCCGCTCCTCTCTGGTAAAGGCGGTCCCCTTGTTGGTGAACTGGTTGTCATACACCCCGAGCCAGCGGCTGAAGACCTCGATGGCCTTGGTGTTGCCATAGGGATCGTACTGGAAACGGAAGCTGTTTTGCGGCATGGATGCGCTACCAGGGCTGAGGTTTGAATGCGTTGCAGTCAAGAAACCTGACCGTTATTTTCCGGCGGCCAGGCCAGCTCAATTCTTACCATCTCCGCCTCCATCCTGACCAGTACTTTTCTCAGGCCGGATTTTTTTGGAACACGACCAGGCAGGTTAAGCAAAATATCTTGAAGCGGCCCCGCCTTTGCGGTAAAGGCCCATTGCGGCGCCACCCGATCTTGGGTACACTTTGCCCGCTGTTTCTCCCTCCTTATTTTTACCGGATTTTGATGATGACACACTGGAAAAACCTGCTGGCCCGCAGCATAACCACCCCTGAACAGCTGGGCCGGCATTTCAACCTCGATTTTTCGGCCTTGAACACCGTGGCCGAACAGTTCCCCATGCGGATCAATCCCTATTACCTCGGGCTGATCAAAACCCCGGGAGATCCCCTCTGGCGGCAGGCCGTGCCCGACCCGCTGGAGCTTGAGGACGGGATCTGCCTTGCCGATCCCCTGGATGAGGAAAACCGCTCACCGGTGGAGAATCTGGTCCACACCTATCCGGACCGCGTCCTGTTTCTGGTGGCCGGCCAATGCGCCATGTACTGCCGGTTCTGCACCAGAAAAAGAAAGGTGGGCACCAGCCGCATGCTCGTCAGCCGGAAAACCATGCAGGGTGCCTTTGCCTATCTGCGCAAAAACAAACAGATCCGCGATGTCCTCATTTCCGGCGGCGATCCGCTGCTCCTGAGCGACGAAACCCTGGCCTGGCTGCTGGACAACCTGCGGGCCATCCCCTCGGTCCAGATCATCCGCATCGGCAGCCGGGTCCCCTGCACCCTGCCCATGCGAATCACCACCCGGCTGGCCGGTATCCTCAAGCGGTATCACCCGCTCTACGTCAATACCCATTTCAACCACCCCGACGAGATAACGCCCGAGGCGGCCAAGGCCTGCGCCCGCCTGGCCGGGGCCGGAATCCCCCTGGGCAACCAGACCGTCCTGCTCAGAGGCGTCAACGACAACGCCGCGACCATTACCAAGCTCATGCACGGGCTGCTCATGATCAGGGTAAAGCCGTATTATCTTTTCCAGGCGGACATGACCCGGGGCACCAACCACTTCAGGACCAGGGTGGAGACGGGCCTGGGGATCATGCAGGCCCTGATCGGCCACACCTCCGGCCTGGCCGTGCCGACCTTCGCCGTTGACGCGCCGGGCGGAGGGGGCAAGATCCCGCTTACCCCCAGCTACCTCGCCAGCCTGGGCAAGAGTGTCACCTTGACAAATTATCTCGGGGCTCCGTGCAGCTACCACAATGATCTTGATTAAGACCGTCAGCCAAGCTTTTTTTTGTCAGGCGATTGCCTCGACCAGCCAGGTTTGGTACCATTTGCTTAAGACCATGGCACAAGGAGACCAAGCATGCTGAAAAAAATCCTCATCGCCGTTGACGGCTCGACATACAGCACCCATTCCCTCCGCTACCTCGGCCAGCTTTTCCAGCATCTTCCCGACATCCATTTCCATCTTCTTTCCCTTGTCCCGGCAAGCAGCGCCGGCTCAACCGCCCGAGACTGGCTGACCGAAGCGGAACTGCTCAATACCGTAAACCCGGCCACCCGCAATCTGCTGGCCGTCCAGAAAAAATACATGCAGCAGGCCATGGACACCCTCAGGCGGCTTGGCATTGCCGAAGAACAGGTCCACACCTCCGTGAGGCTTTCCCCGCGGAGTGTGGCCCACGACATCATCCATGAAGCCCGGCAAGGGAAATACGACGCCCTGCTCATCGGCCGCCGGGGCATCGGCAGGTTGGAAGAGATGATCATGGGCAGTGTTTCGGCAACCATTCTGGAAAAATGCCATGATGTCCCCCTGTGGATCATCGATGGTCAGATCAACTCCCGCAGATTCCTGGTGCCGGTGGACGGCACCTGCCATTCCCTCAAGGCCATTGACCATCTGGCCTTTATCATTGCCGACAACCCCTGCGCCGAAGTGACCTTCTTTTACTCAAAAGCCCTGCTGGGCAGCCATCCCAGGATCGAGCCCAAGGATTTCTATGCCGTCTGGGGCGAGGAGTGGTGCGAAGAGCATCTGCGCAGGCCGGACAGCCTTTTCCATGCGCCCAGACAAATCCTGGTTGACAGCGGCTTCCCGGCGGAGCGCATATTCCGGCTGGAAACCTCCATGGGCATCGACCCCAGCCGCCAGATTCTTCGCCAGGCCCTGATCGATGATTTCGGCACCATCGTCATGGGCCGCCGGGGAGAGGCGGTCAGCAAGGGCATCTTCCGGGGTGTTTCGGACCGGGTGCTGCAAATGGCCGAAGAGGTGGCGATCTGGATCATCGGCTGATAATTCCCGTTGACATGCACGGTATTTTCTAACATAAACAATAAGTTGTGTTTTTGTTAACGGGGGACACCGATGACCTTAAAAATTCTCGTGGTGGACAACCACCCGATGATCCTGAAACTCCTGGCCACTTTCCTGGAAAAGGAAGGCCACGAGGTGATGACGGCCAGCGATGGCCTGGCGGCCCTCAGCGTGTTGGAGGTCTACACGCCGGAGGTCATCTTTGTCGATCTGGTCATGCCCAACATCGGCGGCGACAAGCTCTGCCGGATTATCCGCAGCATCCCCAGATTTGCCGACCTTTTCATCGTCATCCTTTCCGCCATTGCCGCGGAGGATGACACAGATTACAAAAAGTTCGGCGCCAACGCCTGCATCGCCAAGGGCTCAATCAAATCCATCCAGAAACACGTTCTTGAAGTCATCCGGCATCTGGCGGACAAATCCCCGGCCAGCCTTGAGCCTGTGGTAAATCTTGAAGACATCCGGTACCGGACCATTACCAGGGAACTGCTTTCCTCAAAAAATCATTTTGAAGCCATCATCAACAACATGTCCGAGGCGGTTTTCGAGCTGACCCCGGACGGTACCATAATCTTTGTCAATCTGGCCGCCCTGGCCCTGTGCAGCCTTGCCGAGGAAAAACTGCTGGCCGCGAACCTTGTCGCGCTTTTCTCCGAGGATGCGCACCAAAGGATTTCAAGCCTGCTGGCACACCCGGAGCGTTTGCCCCAGCTTATCGAAGACGATCCCCCCACGCTTTTAAACGGCAAACATGTCGCCCTGCATTTCCTGGAACTCCGCCAGAACGACCAGCCCACCATAATCCTTATCGCCAAGGACATCAGCGAACGCTACGAGGCGGAACAGGCCCTGCTGGCCAATGAAACACGCTTCCGGGAGTTGTTCAACAGCATGAGTTCCGGGGTCGCGGTCTACGAGGCAAAAAATCTCGGGGCCGGCGATTTTATTTTTGTCGATTTCAACCGGGCTGCGGAACGCATCGAAAAAATACGCAAAGACCAGGTAATCGGCAGGTCACTCCTAGAGGTCTTTCCCGGGGCAAGGGAGTTCGGCCTTTTTGCCGTGCTGCAACGGGTCTGGCAGACCGGCAAACCGGAACATCACCCGATTTCACTGTACAAGAACAACCGCCTGACCGGCTGGCGGGAAAATTACCTGTACAAGCTGCCCTCCGGCGAGGTTGTCGCCATCTTTGAGGATGTCACCGCCAGGAAACAGGCGGAAAGCAAGCTGGCCATCGAATCGGCCATGAACGGGGCCGTGGCCAGAATTTCCAGAATGATCATCTCCTCCGATTCCCTGCAGGACATTTCCTCGGCCCTGCTTGCAGAGATCCTGGTTCTGACCGGCAGCAAGCACGGAATTATCGACCTGATGGACTCGAAAACGAACAACCTGATGGCCATGGCTTTTTCCCCGGAGATCCCCATGCACGAGGAAGGCGGTGCCTTTGTTCACGCTCCACAGGGCCTTGTCAACTGGGTTCTGGAAAACAAAACCGGCATCCTGTCAAACTCGCCGCTCACCGACTACAGGGCAAAGGGCATTTCTGGCGGCCCGGCCGCCCTCACCCGCCTCCTGGCGGTTCCGGCCATGTTCAACAACGAACTCCTCGGCATCATCGCCGTGGCCGACAGCCCCCGCAATTATGAACAGCGGGATCTCGACACCGTTGAACATTTCGCCTCCCTGTTCGCCCTGGCCGCGCAAAAAAAACAGGCCCAGGACCACATTGCCCACCTGGCCCACCACGACCCCCTCACCGGCCTGATCAACAGGCATCTTTTTCCCGACCGCCTGGCCCAGGCCATGATTCTGAGCCAGCGTCACCACAAAAAAATCGCCCTCCTCTATGTGGATCTGGACAAATTCAAGCAGATCAATGACGCACACGGACACCTGGCCGGAGACGCCGTCCTCAAAGAGGTCGCCTCCCGACTGCGCGGTCTGTTGCGCGACTCCGACACGGTCGCCCGCATGGGCGGGGATGAATTCGTGGTGATTCTCCATGATATTTCCAGCAAAACCGCAGTGAAAAATGTAGCGAAAAAAATCATCGACACATTGGCCGAACCCATCCTCTTTCACGAGACACGGTTCACAGTCATGGCCAGCGTTGGCATCAGCATCTACCCCGACGATGACAAACAGATTGACGCCCTGATCCAGAAGGCGGACAATGCCATGTATCAGGCCAAGAAATCCAGCACCACCAGCCACATCTTTTACGAGGGGTAGCCGCCCTGCGGCCATGCAAAAACATGGCCTTGGAAAACCCTGACCGATTGTGTATTCTTGTCTACACGTTTCTTTTTTTGCAATCTGCCAGCCCATGCAATGAACAACCTGGCGCAACTGCCCAGCACACATAGAAGTCTGCCCGGAGTCAACCATGCTTGCCAAGGTTATCAGTGGAACGGTGTTGGGCGTTGACGGACATCTCGTTGACGTGGAGGTTGATATCGCCATGGGGTTGCCGACCTTCACCATTGTCGGCCTTGCCGAAGGCGCGGTGCGGGAAAGCAAGGACCGCGTCAAGGCGGCCATCAAGAACAGCGGCTATGATTTCCCCAATCGGCGCATCACTGTAAACCTCGCCCCTGCCGATCTCAAAAAATCAGGCACCGGCTTTGACCTGCCCATCGCCCTCGGCATCCTGGCCTCCGCAGGAATGATCAACACGGAAATACTCGCCCGAACCTGCGTCACCGGGGAGCTTTCCCTGGATGGCGGCCTGCGCCCCACTCCGGGCATCCTGCCCATTGCCCTGGCCGCACGGAACGCGGGCTTGACCTACTACCTGGTGCCCGAGGCCAATGGTGCGGAAGGGGCTGTGGTGGATGGGATCAACACGGTGAGTGTGGCCGCCCTGCATGAGGCGGTGGAACTCCTTGCCGGGAAAAAGGAGCTTTCCCCGATAGCCATACGCCACGCCGACCTGTTCCGCCAGGCAGACACTCCGGAAAACGATTTTTCCGAGGTCAAGGGACACGCCCATGTGAAACGGGCGCTGGAGGTTGCCGCGGCGGGAAGGCACAACATCCTGCTTTCCGGCCCGCCTGGTTCGGGAAAGACCATGCTGGCCCGAAGACTCCCCTCGATCCTGCCCGATCTTTCCTTTGCCGAGGCACTGGAAACCACGAAAATCTATTCCACCATGGGGCTCATCCCCAAGGAGAGAAGCCTGATTACCACCAGGCCTTTCCGGGCGCCGCATCATACCATTTCCGATGCCGGGATGATCGGCGGCGGGCAAATTCCCAGGCCCGGCGAGGTCTCCCTGGCCCACAATGGCGTTCTCTTTCTTGATGAGCTGCCGGAATTCAAACGCAATGTCCTGGAGGTTCTGCGGCAGCCCCTGGAAGATGGTCAGGTTACCATTGCCAGGGCCTCGCAATCGCTCCGCTTTCCCGCGGACTTCATGCTGGTTTCGGCGATGAACCCCTGCCCATGCAGCTTCCTGGGCTCGGAAAAGAACTGTCTCTGCACGCCCCCGCAAATCCAGCGCTACCGCAGCAAACTCTCCGGCCCCCTGCTGGACAGGATTGATATCCATCTTGAGGTGCCTGCCGTGAAGGTGCATGAACTCACGGCCACGCAGGCCGGTGAAACCTCGGCGGCGATCAAGGCCAGGGTAAGCAAGGCCCATGGCCTTCAGCAGGCGCGGTTTGCCGGGAGAACCGCGGTGTACTTCAACAGCCAGATGGGCTCTATGGATCTCAAGCGCCATTGCCCCCTTGACACCCAGGGACAGGAGCTGCTGGTTCAGGCCACGACCCGGCTGGGCCTTTCCGCAAGGGCGTATCACCGCATTCTGAAGATCGCCAGAACCATTGCCGACCTGGAAGAAAGCCCGGGCATCCTGTCACGCCACCTTGCCGAGGCCATCCAATACCGGCGCTTGCCCAACCAGTAATCGCAATGCTCAATCACACGGACAGCCTCACCGTGAAGCAAGCAAGGGATAACCCTCAATAGACTTGCGAAAGCCAAGAAAACATTTTAGGGTGGGCAAGATACATTCTTCAATCCAGCGCTGAATTCACATGACAGAGACACAAGACAATCAGACCCGCCAACGGCTGCTGGAAATCTTTTCCATGGTCAACATGGAGTCCCTGCCGGCCATGTCCGAGCATGTGACGGAACTCATCTCGTTGCTGGGCAGCAGCCGCGCCACCGCCCAGGAAGTGGCCAACACCATCCTCAAGGATTACTCACTCACCACCAGGATTCTGCAGGTGGTGAACTCCGCCTATTATTCGCGGGGAACCCCGGTCAGCACCATATCGCGGGCCATAACCGTGGTTGGTTTTGACACCCTGCGCCAGCTGGCCGCCACCATGGCGTTGTTTGAGGAATTCATGCGGACCGGCGCCGAAAAAGATGAAATCGCCGGGGCCTTTACCATGTCCCTCATCAGCGCCACCCAGAGCAGGATATACTGTGAACTGAAAAAGACCCGCCTCTCTGCGGAAGAGGCATACGTTTGCAGCCTGCTGCACAAACTGGGAAAACTTGTTGTCCTGGTCTATCTGCCTGCCCAGTATCAGGCCATTGAGCAGCACATGCAAAAAGGATACTCAGAGGAGCATTCGAACCGCATCGTGCTCAAAGGCCTGACCTACAGCCAGATTGGCCGGGAAATTTCGACCTTCTGGAATTTCTCCAAAAGAATTGTCGACTGCATGGAGACAGAGCCTCAAAACCCCGAGAAAAGCCGGGACCCTTTTCTCTTTCTTCAGAACCTTGTTGTTTTCAGCAACACGCTGACCTCCGCCTTTTTCAACGGAACCAGACTTGAACTTGCCGATCTCATTTACAAATTCGGCACCATCCTCGAAATCGGTCAGGATGAGGCCCTTGCCCTTGTGGACAGAAGCATCGGCGTCTGTGAAAATTACTCAAAGGCCATGCGCAACGGCCTGGACAAGATCCAGAAAGGCCGCTCCAACCAGATCACCGTATCCAAAGACCCTTCCGGTCGCTGGGTCCGTCTGAGCTGAAGGGAAGGCCCGTCCCCACTTCCAGAGCCCTCCCCTCGCAGAATCGTCATTGCCGGCGGACCCTATGACAACTCCGGCATCTGCATCCGCAAGGATCCGAGCATTCTCCCCTTGAATCCACTACCACCCCGTGGTACTAATACCATAGCAGCAAACACACCCTTCTTGTTTCTTCTGCCAGGAGCAGCCGATGGACAAACAGGATTTTTTGCTGGCGCGCAAGAAACTTGGCAAGACCCAAAAACAACTTGCCGAGCTCCTGGGCTCGTCGACAAAGGCCATCCAAGGCTACGAACAGGGCTGGCGCTCCGTCCCCCCCCACGTCGAACGGCAGGTTTTCTTCCTGCTCTCCCGTCGGCGGCAGAAAGACGGCTGTAGTCCCCTTCCCTGCTGGGAGATAAAAAAATGCCCGCAGGAGAGGCGGGAGCAATGCCCGGCCTGGGAATTTCAGGCCGGAGAATTATGCTGGTTCATCAACGGCACCATTTGCGAGTGCAAGGCCCAGAAAAACTGGAAGGGAAAAATGAATATCTGCCGGGAGTGTGAAGTGCTCGCCTTTTTTCTCTAATTTTTTCCTCTATCAGGATGGATAAAAGCCTATCCCCGGTTTTTTCAACAACCAAGCCAAGGCAAACACTCTTTGCCCATTCATCGCAGGAGGACGCCCCCCATGCCACGAATTTTTCCTGACATCACCGCAATCATAGGCAAAACCCCCATGCTCAGCCTGTCTCGGCTCGGGGCGGGACTACAGGCCCCGCTGCTTGCCAAGCTGGAATTCCAGAACCCCCTGGGAAGCGTCAAGGACCGCATCGGCCTGGCCATGATCAGCGCCGCCGAAGAACAGGGACTGCTTGCTCCGACAACCACCATCATCGAGCCAACCAGCGGCAATACCGGCATCGCCCTGGCCTCTGTCTGCGCAGCCAAAAAATACCGGCTTGTCCTGACCATGCCGGAAACCATGAGCCTGGAACGGCGAACCCTTCTCAAGCACCTGGGCGCCGAGCTGGTTCTAACCCCGGGCAGCGAAGGGATGAAAGGAGCAATAGCCAGGGCGGAGGAGCTCCTCGCCAAGATCCCGGACAGCTTCATGCCCAACCAGTTTACCAACCCGGCAAACCCGGAGATCCATCGCCGGACCACGGCTAAAGAGATATGGGAAGACACGGACGGCACCATCGATATTTTTGTGGCCGGGGTGGGCACCGGCGGCACCATCACCGGGGTTTCCGAAGTGATCAAGGAACAAAAACCATCACTGTACGTGGTGGCGGTGGAGCCTGCCGATTCTCCGGTTTTATCCGGGGGAAAACCAGGCCCCCACAAGATTCAGGGCATCGGCGCAGGCTTTGTCCCCAAGATCCTCAACCGGGAGATCATCGATGAAATCATTACGGTGACCAACGAGCAGGCCATGGAAACCGCCCGCAGAATTGCCAGGGAAGAAGGCATTCTCTGCGGGATTTCCTCGGGCGCCAACGCCTGGGCCGCCATGCAGATCGCCACCCGCCCGGAAAACCGGGGCAAGCAGATCGTCTTTCCGCTCTGCGACACAGGGGAGAGGTACTTGAGCACCGAACTGATCAAAACTCTTTGATCTCCCCCCTCCCAACATTTGCCAACATTTGTTTGACAAACAGCTGAGGATCATAGTAGTAATTGCGATTATTTTTTGACACTGTCCTACTCCTCCCCCATAATGCCCAAGAGATGGCCTTTAAGCCAGTATTTTCTCTGAGAAAACGAGCAGGAAGCCATCCTCCCCCGTGAAAAAATCTCCATAAACACCCTGCCTTTCTCTGAGAACGGAATTACCCATGCGGAAACCGGACAACACAAAAACAGAACTGCACAAACATGCCTGATAACACAATCGTTTTTCGAATCATCCAGATCATCAAACCATATCGGAACCGGCTTATCCTGGCCATGGTCAGCATGGTCGTTGTCGCCGGCCTGAGCGCCCTGCAAGCCTACATGGTCAAGCCGCTTCTCGACGAAATCTTCTTCAAGAAAGACCGGCTGATGCTCAACCTGCTGCCGCTTGCCCTTATGCTGCTTTTTCTGGTCAAGGGGGTATTCTATTATTGTTATTCATACTTCATGGAAAGGGTTGGCCAGGGGATCATCCTTGATCTTCGCAAAAAAATCTATGACCATATCCAGAATCTTCCGCTTTCCTTCTTCACCAAAACCCCGACCGGAGAGCTTATCTCAAGAATTATTTCGGATGTTACGCTCATGCAGGGCGCCGTGTCTTCAGCCCTTGTCGGGACCCTGAAGGATCTTTTCCAGATCCTTGGCCTGCTGACCGTCATTTTTTACCAGAACTGGAAACTTGCCCTGATGTCCCTTGTTTTCATCCCCCTGGCCAGCATGCCGATTTATCGTTTTGGTAAAAAATTCCGGGAACTCAGCACCAACAGCCAGCAAACAACCGCCTCCATCGCCAACATCCTCCAGGAAACCATCCAGGGCAACCGGATCGTCAAAGCCTTCTGCATGGAAGAATATGAGTTCAAACGATTTTCAGAAAGAGCGGGAAAACTCTTCCGCATCACCATGAAAGACGTGCAGTTAAAAAGCCTGAATCACCCTCTGATGGAACTGTTGGGCGGAGTCGGCATCGCCCTGATCATGTGGTATGGCGGCAATCAGGTTCTCAGCGGCAACTCGACGCCAGGCACCTTTTTTTCGTTTCTCACGGCGCTCATCATGATCTATGAACCGATCAAGAATATAAGCAAGGTCAACAACCCCATCCAGCATGGTCTTGCCGCTGCCACCCGCGTGTTCAGCGTGCTCGACATCAGACCGGACATCGCCGACAAGACCGGAGCCGTTGACCTGCCGCCGATCCAGAAAGAGATTGTCTTCAAAGATGTCCATTTCAGCTACGATGGCGCCACGGAAATACTCAAAGGGATAAACCTTACCGTAACCCCCGGCGAGGTCATTGCCCTGGTTGGCACAAGTGGCGGGGGCAAGACAACCCTTGCCAATCTCATCCCCCGCTTCCTTGATGTTACCAGGGGAGAAATTTCCATTGACGGCCAGGACATTCGCAATGTGACCATGAAATCCCTTCGCAGCCAGATTGCCATGGTAACCCAGCAGACCATTCTTTTTAATGACACGGTGCGAAACAATATCGCCTACGGCGATCTGAAAAAATCCGAAGAAGAACTGGTTGCCGTTGCCAGGGCGGCGCACGCCCTGAATTTTATCACCGAGCTGCCCGAGGGGTTTGAGACAATAATCGGCGAGTCCGGAACAAGACTTTCGGGGGGACAGCAGCAACGCATCTCCATCGCCAGGGCGCTGGCAAAGGATGCGCCCATCCTCATCCTGGATGAAGCGACCTCAGCCCTTGATACAGAGTCTGAGCGCGAGGTACAAAACGCTTTGGAAAACCTGATGAAAGGAAGAACCACCTTCATAATCGCGCATCGGCTCTCCACCATTAAAAACGCCGACCGGATCATCGTCATCAAGGATGGCCTGATCGCGGAAGAAGGCACCCATGATACGCTGCTGGCGAAAAATGGCGTGTACCACATGCTGTACACCATGCAGTTTGTTGAACGATGACCGTCGATGTCATCATCCCCACCTATAACCGGGCCTCTTTCCTGTCTGAAACACTGAAGAGCGTCCAGGCCCAGACCTATGAAGACTGGCTCTGCTGGATTGCGGAAGATGGAGACAGCCCGGAAACCAGGGATGCTGTCAGGCCTTTTTGGGCAGACAGGCGTTTTAGGAGCTGTTACAAAATAACTTGTACAATTCCGGCCGTTCCTTTACGGCTCCTTACGCCGCTAGCGCTGCTGCCGTTTTGGCCATACGAAATGACCAGGTTATTTTGTAACAACGGCTTATTTAAAAAATACAGGTAAAAAAAGTATGAGCACCAATGACCTTCAGGCCTCCTCCGACTTCATCCGCACCATCATTGCCGACGACCTCGCCGCCGGCAGGCACGAGCAGATCGTCACCCGCTTCCCGCCGGAGCCCAACGGCTATCTCCATATCGGCCACGCCAAATCCATCTGCCTCAACTTCGGCATAGCGAAAGAAAACGCCAAGGCCCGCTGCCACCTTCGCTTCGACGACACCAATCCCACCAAGGAAGAGCAGGAGTATGTCGAGTCCATCAAGGACAATGTCCGCTGGCTCGGCTTTGACTGGGGGGAGCATCTCTACTTTGCCTCGGATTATTTCGGCCAGCTCTACGAATACGCCGAGCACCTGATCACCACCGGCAAGGCCTATGTCTGCGATCTTTCCGCCGAGGAAACCCGCGCGTACCGGGGCACCCTCACCGAGCCGGGCAAGAACAGCCCGTACCGGAATCGCCCGGTTGCGGAAAATCTCGATCTGTTCCGGCGCATGCGGGCCGGGGAATTCCCGGATGGAACCCGGGTCCTGCGGGCAAAAATCGACATGGCCTCCGGCAACATGAACATGCGCGATCCGGTGCTCTACCGTATCCTGCACGCCAGCCATCACCGGACCGGGGAAACCTGGTGCATCTATCCGATGTACGATTACACCCACCCCATTTCCGACGCGCTGGAGGGGATCACCCATTCGCTCTGCACCCTGGAGTTTGCCGACCACCGGCCCCTGTACGACTGGACCCTGGACAACCTGCCGGTGCCCTGCCACCCGCGGCAGATCGAATTCGCCCGCTTGAACCTCAGCTACACCGTGGTCAGCAAGCGCAAGCTCCTGCAGCTGGTCAACGAGGGGTAT
>JAJZSH010000289.1 GCA_021822005.1 Deltaproteobacteria bacterium
GACAATGACCACCGGGGCGTTTTCAGGCCCGAGGAACGGGGCGCCCTGGATGTTGATGGGCACGGAAAAATCCAGGGTAACGGTCTGGACGGTCTTGCTTTTGCTGCCGGCCAGATAGATCCTGTCGGGGATGTTGGCCGCTTGCAGGCCGGAGGAGGCGATGTGGTCCATGGCCGGGTCAACGGCAATGGTCTCTTCCAGAGCGCCCTTGTCGGAATAGATCAGGAGCTTGCCGCCTTCGGCCAGGACAAAGGTCCATTTGCCGTCCAGCGAGGCGGCAACGTCCAGGGGGGCGGTGGGGGTTTTCAGGGTGTTGCTCACCTCCCAGTCAACCCCGGCCTGGCAGGGCGCCGCCAGAATCAGGGTCGCGAAAATCATCGGGAAACAGCCGAAAAAGCGTTGCACTGTCAAAGCCATTGTTGGTATCTCCTCTTTTTTTGTAAGCAAAATAAGGGCAGCCGATGCACACATCCGGCAATCAGTCTGAAATGAAACCCTGTCAGGGGGATACATTATAATGCCCGGAAAAATTACGCAAGGATCAGCAGGAGGCTTGCGAAGAAATTTTCAGTCTGGATTTTTTGTTACAGAAGCTCTGCCAGGACAATGGCCAGATGCCGGACCTCGGATCGCGCCGGGTCATGGACCAGGCCCTGCTGGATATGGATAAGGCAGCCTGAGCAGGTGGTGGTCACCAGGTCGGGCGCGGCCTGTTCCAGTTGGTAGAGCAGGCGGCTTCTGATTGTTGCAGCCAGCTCCGGCTGAGCCAGATGAAAAAGGCCGCCTTGGCCGCAGCACTGCGGGCCGTTGGGGAGTTCGCTCAGGCGCAGGCCGGGGATGGCCCGGAGGATTTCCCTGGGCGGGCCGGTAATTCCGGACCGAAACCTCAGGTGGCAGGGATCGTGGTAGACCACGGTGCGGGCTGTGGCTGGAGCGGCAAAGTGGAAAGCCGGATCAGCCTCCATGGCCTGCGCCACAAAGGTTGAAAATTCAAGGAGCCGACCGGCAAAGGCTTGGGCCTTTGCCCGCCATTCAGGGTCGTCCGCAAGAAGTTCAGGATAGCGGCACAACTGGCTGTAACAGGAAGCGCAGGAGGTCAGGATGGGCAGGCTGTCTCCGGCAAAGGCAAGGATATTCTGCCTGGCAAGGCGTTTGGCCGCGTTGGTGTCTCCGGCGTTTTCCGCAGCAAGTCCGCAACAGCATTGTTGTTTTGGTATGAGCGGGGGATTGCCGGTGAATGCTGCGGCTATCCGTTCCGTTGCTGCACCGATTTCCCGGTGCAGATGGGTGGCGTAACAGCCGGGGAAAAAGGCCAGGGTAGGGTGTCTGGATTGTTCCCCCGGCGTTTTTTCTGAAGGGGGGGCGGAGACGGCTGGCCCATTCTGCGGCAGACCGAGGCGCAGGCGTAGGCCGCTGTCGGCTGGCAACAGGTCCAGCAGGGGGTGACCGAGGCTGGCGATTGTCGCCAGCAGGGCCGGATTGCCCAAGGCCTTCCGAGTGATGGCCCTGAGCAAGACATGGCACCCCGCAGTTTTCTCCAGCCGTTCTCGCCCGGCAATAAAGCGGGCAGGCGGGTCAAGAGAGCGTGCGCACACGGAGCTGCAGGCCCCGCAGAGCAGACATTGGGAAAGAATCTCCGCATAGGCGGCCGAAGCCTGGGCCGGATCAAAGTGTTCCAGCAGGTGTAGCCTGCCTCGGGCCGAGAGCGATTCCCGGCCCGAGGCCTGAAAGACCGGGCATACGACGGTGCAGGCCCCGCATTTTGCGCACTGGATGGGGTCTATCTCTGCCACAACAGATAGGCCTTGATGAACGGATCAAGATTGCCGTCCAAGGTGCTGTCCACATTGCCCACCTCAAAATTGGTGCGGTGGTCCTTGATCATCCGGTATGGCTGCATCACGTAGGAGCGGATCTGACTGCCCCAGGCGATCTCCTTTTTCTCGCCGGCGATATCCTTGTGCTGTTCTTTTTGTTCAGCACGCTCTTTGTCGTACAGCCGGGCCTTGAGCATCTTCATGGCCGTGTCCTTGTTGCGGTGCTGGCTCCGTTCGTTTTGGCACTGGACCACGATGCCGGTGGGCAGATGGGTGATGCGGATGGCCGAGCTGGTCTTGTTGACGTGCTGGCCGCCCGCCCCGCTGGCCCGGTAGGTGTCGATGCGCAGATCCTTGTCGTTGATGTCCACCTGGATGTTGTCGTCCAGCTCAGGAAAGATAAAAACCGAGGCAAAGGAGGTGTGCCGTCGGCCGCTGGCGTCAAAGGGGGATATCCGCACCAGCCGGTGGATGCCCATCTCCGAACGGAGCAACCCATAAGCGTTATGGCCGGTGACCATGATGGTTACTCCCTTGACCCCTGCTTCGTCGCCGGGCAGCAGGTCGAGAATCTCGGCGGGAAATTTCTTGGCCTCGGCCCAGCGCAGATACATGCGCAGGAGGATGCTCACCCAGTCCTGGGCTTCGGTGCCGCCCGCGCCCGCATGGATAGTGATCATGGCGTTGCTGGCATCGTGCTCGCCGGTGAACATGCACTCAAGCTCCACGGTCTCGACCCGCTCGATCAACACGTCCAGGGCCTGACCAACCTCCGAGAGAGTGTCCTCGTCGCCTTCGGCCATGCCCATTTCGAGCAGGAGTTCCGCTTCCTCAAGCTCTGCCTGGGAGGCGTCCCAGCCTTCAACAATATTTTGGATAGCGCCCTGTTCCCGCTGCACCTTCTGGGCGTTTTCCTGGTTATCCCAGAAAGCCGGAGCCAGGGTGAGCTGTTCCAGCTCCTGCAACCGTTCTCTCTTGTGATCTACCTCAAAGATGCTCCTTCAGGGAGATGAGACGCCCCTTGAGATCTTGGATTTTCTGTTTGAGTTCCGCAGACATGGTGTGTTCTCCTAATGGTAAGAGTTGGTGTGCCTTTGTGTTATTTTTTCTTGGTATTTTCCCTGCGTGTATAACACCGCCACAGCCCAGCCAGGGTCAGGATGAGGCAGACCCACGGAAAAAGATACCCCCAGCGGACATAGCAGGTCAAGCCATTGAGTAGGGCGACCGGCTGACTGCGGGCGTATTCGGTAAACAGGGGGGAAGCACCCTGGATGCGGCCGATGGGGTCGATGAAGGTGCTGATTCCGGTGTTGGCCGCTCGCACCAGGGTTTTTCTGGTCTCCACCGCCCGGAACACTCCCATGGCCAGATGCTGCCAAGGGGCGCTCGACTTGCCAAACCAGGCATCGTTGGTAATGGTGACCAGCAGATTCGCCCCGGCCTCTGCCTGCTGGCGGGAAATCTCCGGAAAGATGCTTTCAAAGCAGATCAAGACCCCGATCCGGCTGTTCTGACAAGACAGGGGGGTGTTGGTTTGGCCAGGGGAAAAGGCCCCCAGGGTTTCCACCAGTGGCGAGGCAAAGCCCAAAAGCCAGCGCAAGGGAATATATTCGCCAAAGGGCACCAGGTGCTGTTTGTCGTAGCGACCGGTGACCAGGCCGTCCGGGGAGAGCAGGAAGGCGCTGTTGGCATAGGTGATCGGGCTGTCGGCTGAAGTTTTTTCCCGGTGGGGCGCGCCGGTGAGCAGAAATGTCCGGTACGGTCGGGTGAGTTCGCTGTGCAGCCGGAGAAAAAGCGGATGTTCGTAGGGATAAAACGGCAGGGCTGTTTCCGGCCAGACAATCAGCTGCGGCTTTCTGGCGGTAAAAATCTCCTGGCTCAGGCGGAGGTAGGTGTTAATGGTTTCCCGCTGAAAGGCAGGCTGCCATTTCTGATCCTGGGGGATATTGC
>JAJZSH010000290.1 GCA_021822005.1 Deltaproteobacteria bacterium
GATCTAGGCGAAAGCCCTTTTTCAGCGGCTCGATGGCCACGGCGTCATCAAAATCGCGGGCCGTTTCCCCGTCGATGGTCACGTGGACCACATTCCGCAGGTCGGTGCGGGAGGTGGACATTTTCACCTCCGGGTCGAGGGCCTCCACCTGTCCGGTCACTTCCTGGGTAAAGACATGGGGCAGGTCGAACTTGCGGATGACCATCTCGGTCTGCACCTGGATATCCTTGGGATTGCCCAGCACCTCGAGGATGATGCCGTCCAGATTCCGCTGCCCGGCGGCAAAGGAGGTGACCTCGGCCAGGACCGCGTCGCCGTTCTTGGCGCCCCGGCTGTCCTCCTTGCGGATGATCAGATTGTAGGGGAAGCGGCTGTCCTCCGGGGTCACCAGGCCGGTGTTGCCCCCGGCCATGTAAACCCCGACCAGCCGGGTGGTGGCCCGATTCAGGACTGCGATCACCCGCCCCTCGTAACGGCCCTGGCGGCGGCTCATCAACTGGACCAGCACCTTGTCGCTGTGGGCCGCGCCGCCCAGCATGCCGGGCGGGATAAAGACGTCCTTGTCGATTTCCAGTTCGGCCGGGGCCTCGGTGGCCGAGACAAAGCCATAGCCCTTGGGGTTGACGCTGATCGGGCCGGCAAACAGTTCCACGCTCTTGCGCAGGGCATAGGTGTCCCGTTTGCAGGAAAGAACCTTGCGCCGGCAGAGATCATCCAGTACCCCCAGCACCTCCTGCCGGTGGCTCTTGCTTAAGCCAAGAGCCTCAAGCAGCTCAGGCGCGGAAAGCGGCATGTCTGCGGTGTAGAGCTGGCCCAGGATCTCGCCTTCAAAGCGTGTCTCCTGGTGTTGGCGCGGCGGCCTGCCGCCCTCGCGCTGTCGTTTTCCCGGCCGACCCTGTTTGCTGTGGGAACCCCTTCTTCTCTGTGTCACAGGCGTGCCTCTCTTAGGCTATTTTTGGGAAGAAATGGAAAATCATTGCACAAGGGCAGAGAACGAAATACCCTTACAAAATAAGCTGACAACAGTGATTGTACCTTATTTGCAGGGACAGAGCATCCATATTACCCGTGACCGGACAAGAAAGACAGCGACCAGCCATGGCCTCCGCCAGAAAATTTAACATAGCCGCCTATTGCGAGCGCATGGAGAAGGCCCTCGGCGGTCAGGAAGGACCGGCCAAGGTCTTTTGGGAGGCACTGTCCTTTGCGGTTTCCGCCCACCAGGACCAGCGGCGCAAGTCCGGCGAGGCCTATGTCAGCCATCCCCTGCAGGTGGCCATGATCCTGGTGGAGGAGCTGGATATCCGCGACCCGGAGCTGCTCGCCGCCGCCGTGCTCCACGACACGGTGGAGGATGTGCCCGAGGTGACCAGCGAGGTGATCGGCGAGATCTTCGGCAAGAACATCGAGATCATTGTCGATGCCTGCACCAAGATCGCCAATTTCTCCGGAGACAAACAGACCTTTTACAAGCTGGTCCACCGCAAGCTTTTCTCCGGGGCCGCGGCCCATCTTGAGGTCCTGTTGATCAAGCTGGTCGACCGGTTGCACAACCTGCGGACCATGGGCTCCATGCCCAAGGACAAGCGGCAGAAAATCGCCGAGGAAACCCTGGACATCTACGCGCCCCTGGCCAAGGTCATGGGCCTGAACAGCATCAAGCGCGAGCTGTACACCCTGGCCCTGATGTATAAATTTCCGAGGCAGAGCCAGAAGGTGCTGGCCGTCATCAAAAGGCTGCAGAGCAGCGAAGAGGTGCTGGCCATCAAGCGCACCCTTGAGGAGCGGATGAAGGAGGTGTGGATCACCCACGAAATCCGCCTCAACCCCAAGGGCCTCTGGGCCTACTTTGATCCGGGCCAGAAGGTTCTGCACAAAACCATCGCCAACCCCCTGGAATTTATCATCGTCACCAACGATATCCAGACCTGTTACCGGATTCTCGGGGTCATTCACCAGAATTATCCACCCATCCCCCGAACCATCCGGGATTTTATCGCCAACCCCAAGGCCACCGGCTACCAGAGCCTGCATACCCGTGCCAACATCAAGGGGTGCAACTACCTGTTCAAGATCCGCACCGCCGAGATGACCAACTCCTCCCGCACCGGGCTGGTGCGGGAATGGTTTGCCCACAAGACGGTGCCTTCCAGTTTCGAGGTGGAGCTGCGGGAGATGCTGGATATCCTGGGGACGGACGAGGATCTCTCCTACCGGGAGATGATCGCGGTCAGCGGCAAGAAAGCCATCTACACCTACACCCCCAAGGGCGACCCGGTTGAACTGCCCGCCCACAGCATCGTGCTGGATTTCGCCTTCAAGGTGCACACCGATGTGGGCAAGCGCTGCATCAAGGCCAGGATCGGCAAGCGTCAGGTGGAGCCCGACGCCCTTCTCGAAGACGGCGACCAGGTGCAGATCATCTGTCAGAAAGAGCCGGTGCGTTTCGAGCCGGAAATCCAGCTGCGCTGCCAGACCCCCAGGGCCCGGGCGGAACTCTCCAAACTGTTCCGCCAGCGGCGCGAGGGCCTGGCCCGCATGATCGGCGAGAGCATCCTCCTCCAGGAGCTCAAACGCTATGGCCTGCCCTGTGATACCCTGGAAAAACCGGGCATGGCAAGCATTATGGCTGCTTTCGGGACAAGGGAGCTGGCAGATCTTTTTCTTGGCCTGGGCGAGGGCAGATTCCGCCTGCGGGAACTCATCAACGAAATCAAAAACCGGCTGTATGCGGGCCGGGAAATCCTGCTGCCTCCCACCGGCAGCCTGAACCGCATCGAACTTGCCACCCTGGACCCGGTCTGCATCAAATTTTCCCGCTGCTGCAACCCGGCGCCCACGGAAAAAGAGCTGTACGGCCTGCTCAGCGAGCGGGGGCTTTCCATCCATCAGAAGGAGTGCGCGACCATCACCTCCCTCCACGTCCAACGGGAGGATGTGGTGGAGGTGCGCTGGCGGCTCAAGGAAACGGTGGTGGCCAAGATGCAGACCATCCTCATCCTGGAGGCCCCGTCCCGCAACCGCGTCCTGATGATGCTGGGCGTGGCCCCGGAAGAGATGAAGATCAGCGAGATCGATCTTCTTTCCAGCCAGCCGTCGCGCACCTCGGCCTGGCAGATAAACTTTCAGGTCGATACCCTGCAAGGGCTCAAGAATATCCTCGTCCACCTGGCCAAGACCGGGATGGCCTTTGAGTTCGTGCTGGAGCAGTGATTCTCAGCTGTAAGCTATAAGCTGGCAGCTTGAAGCTTACAACTTACAGCTTCTCCCCCATGGCCAGGTCTTCAAGGCCGTCCCGGTCCAGAATGGTGATCTGCGCCCCTTCGCTGCTGATCAACCCCTGTTTGCCGAGCTTGGTCAGGATGCGGGAGAGGGTTTCCGGGATGGTGCCCAGCAGGCTGGCCAGCTGGGCCTTGCCGATATTGAGCTTTACGGTGTCGGTGTCCCCCTGCTGGCCGCTGAGGTAGAGGAGATGGGCCGCCACCCGGCCCGGCACCTCCTTGAGCGACAGATCCTCGATCAGATGGGCAAACTTCTTGAGCCGCATGGACAGGGCCGCCAGCATGTTCATGGCCAGGGCCGGATTGGTCTTGATCAGTTCGATGAAGGCGCGGCGCGGGATGAAGAGGGTCCGGCTTTTTTCCAGGGCCAGGGCATGGGCCGGGAAGGTCGAGCCGGTAAAGACGGCGGCCTCGGCAAAGGGCTCGCCCGGCCCGAAGATATGGAGGATCTGTTCCTTGCCCTCCAGGGAAAGCTTGTATAT
>JAJZSH010000291.1 GCA_021822005.1 Deltaproteobacteria bacterium
GAGGACGTTGACCGCTTCCTTGCCAGCCACCCCAGGGCGTAGGCCCATCCGGGTGAAGCACATGTGGGCCAGCATGTTGTGGACCGACATCTTGTGGGGGATATAGAAGGTCTTGTGCTTGAAGAACTGCTGGTACGGCTTGACATACTTGCCGGTCTTGTTGCGCACGCAGATGCTGCCGTTCCGGTGGGCGAAAAGCACCAGCTTGATGGGCACCCCGTAACTGAACAGGTCCATGGCCATGGGCGCCAGGATAAAGGCCCCGTCCACCTCGCCGTTTTCGAGCGCGCTCTGCACCGGGTTCCAGCCCGGCATGCAGAGGGTGTCCAGGCTGAAGGCGCGGGGGGCCTTGATGCCCGAAGCCACTTGGTGCTTGAGCACTCCCAGGGCCAGATGGTCGGTGATCTGGATATGGGCCATCTTGAGATGGACCTTGCCCTCGGCGCTGATCCTGGGGCTTTCCTCCTTTTTGGGGGAAGGCGCCTGTTGCAGGCCAAAGGCCTCCTCGATGAGAACCTTCAGGTCGTCCGGGGTGAAGGGCTTGGCCACCACGCCGTTGGCCCCGGCCTCCTTGGCCTTGGCCACATACGCCTTGTCTCCGTGGCCGGTGGCCATGAGAAAGGGGAGCTGCCTGAAGGCTTCCTGGCCGCGGATCCATTGCAGCAGCTGGTAGCCGTCGCAGTTGGGCATGGACCAGTCGCTGATGACCAGGGCAATGTCCGGTTCGGCGGTAAGTTTTTCCATGGCCTCGTTGCCGTCCACCGCTTCGACGATGTTGGTAAAGCCAACCTGGCCGAGAATGCGGGCCTCCATCTTGCGCATGGTCCCGGCGTCTTCAACGAGTAAAATTTTCATCTGCGGATCAAGAGCCATTGTGCCACCTCCTCGCCCCAATATAGATGAAGAAAAGTGTTTCGACAAGAACGGAGAAAAAAAGGAAAAAGGCAGAGGGGGTAAGGAGGGCTGGCCGGAGAATTTTTCCGGGTGGTCCCTGCGCGAAGGTTTTATAATGGGCGCTCAAGGCGGATCGCGCGGCTATTTTCTTCTCACCCAGGATATTGCGGTCATGGCGGGAAAAATTCTTTACACCCTCCATGAAATCCGAGCCTTGTCCGCGCTTTTCCGGCAGGCAGCAAGGACTTAGGGGCCGTTACGAAATAACCATCGCCGTTGACACTGCTACATTTTTTACCATTTCGTTACGGCCCCTTACGCCGCTTCGCTGCTGCCGGTCACGACATTACACTGTTACAGTTATTTTTGAACGACGGCTCAGGAGACCCCGGATGCCATTTGTCGATCTCCCCGATGGAACAGGCAAGGTCTACGTCCCCGAAAAAAAGCAGGGCTGTCGGCAAAAACATTCCTGTCCGGACTGTTTTTCCTGCCAGATGTGCAGCGATGACCGCTGCCGGCGGTGTCAGGGGCTGGGGAAAAAGGCAAGGCGCTGTTGCCGTGGGGGCGCGCCGGAAACAGAGGGGAATGGCGAAGGGGTTTTGCCCTGAGGCTCAGCCCGCTTTCACCAGGCCGGTCCGGATGGCGAATTTCACCAGTTCCGCGGTGGAATGCAGATTGAGTTTGTTCATGATCCGTTCCCGGTGCCGGGAGATGGTCTTTGGGCTTAAGACAAGGATTTCCCCGATCCGTGGGGTGGTATTGCCTTCGGCCACCAGCTCCAGCACCTCCCGCTCCCGCATGGTCAGGGCATTCAGGCCGGTGTGGTCCGTATCTTTCGAGAAAACCTGGGCCTGGCTGGCCAGCTCGGTGTAATCCTCGAGAAGCCAGCGGGCCAGGGCCGGCAACAGATAGACATTGCCTGCCGCCACGGAGCGGATGGCCGCCACCAGTTCATCGGCCGCGGCTTCCTTGGTGAGATAGCCCTTGGCCCCGGCCTGGAGCATCTGGAAGAAATACTGTTTGTCCTCATGCACCGTCAGGGCGAGGACAAGGCAATCCGGGTGCAGTTCGACAAGTTTTTTCGTCGTTTCAAGGCCGTCCATCAACGGCATGCTGATATCCATCACCACCACATCCGGAGCAAGCTCGGCAACCCTGCTTAAAGCCTCGATCCCGTTGCCAGCCTCGCCGACCACCTGAAAATCAGGCTGGGTTTCCAGCAGGGATTTGAGGCCCGTTCTGACCATCTCGTGGTCATCGACCAGCATTATCTTAACCATCGGTCACAACCTCTTTGGGGCGCCGCTGTTTCACGAGGCCAGGGCCGAAAGGCCATGGCTGTTTGAGGTAATGATACCAAACCTTGGCGGGAATTCCGCTCTTTTTTTGTCGCGGGCTTTTTTCTTGCCAGCCCCTGGGAAAAATGGTCAATTGGCACCGCAACCCGAACCATTCCCATCATAACCACCTCCGTGCAGCCTGTCCCATGGAATTTTTCACAATCCTGCTCATCGCCCTGGCCCTGGCCGTGGACGCTTTTGCCGTGGCCCTGGCCGCCGGGGTCAGCCTGTGCCGGGTCAATGGACGGCAGATGTTCCGTCTGGCCTGGCATTTCGGCTTTTTCCAGGCCGGGATGAACATCCTCGGCTGGCTTGGCGGGCTAACGGTCCGCCCGTTGATCGAGACCTTTGACCACTGGCTCGCCTTTGGACTGCTTGCCTTTGTGGGGATCAAAATGATCCGGGAGGCGATCCGGGAGGCAAAGGAGGAGGGCGAGGGCGCGGATCCCACCCGGGGGCGGATGCTCATCACCCTCTCGGTCGCCACCAGCATCGACTCCCTGGCCGTGGGGTTGAGCTTTGCCGTGCTTGAGATCAGCGTCTGGCTCCCGGCCCTGATCATCGGCCTGGTCGCCTCGGGCCTCACCGCCCTCGGTCTGCGGCTGGGCTGTCTGCTGGGCGCGGCCTCGCGCCTGGGCTCCCGGGCCGAGATTGTCGGCGGCCTGGTTTTGCTCGCCATCGGCTTCAAAATTCTCCATGAACACGGGGTGTTATAGCCATTTTCCTCCTGTATTCCCATACATTTACATTGCATTCTCCAAGGGCCGCTGGTATGTTTTTGCGTCTTGAATTTCCCTTTTTTTTACTGTCAACACCAGGCGGCTTGCGCCGCCCGTTACCGGAGAACCTGTGATGAGTATTCGAGAAGATGCGATCAGGGGCACGCTTACCCCTCTTTTTGAAAATTGTGCCGCCAACGAGAACATCACGGTCCAGGCCCTGATGCAGGGAGTGGCCGAGGGGACGATCTGCATCCCCAAGAACAAAAACCACCAGTTCGAGAGGATCATGGCCGTGGGCAAGGGTCTGTCCACCAAGGTCAACGCCAATATCGGCTCTTCCAGGGATTATCCCGAGGTGGCCCAGGAGCTGCAGAAACTCTGCGTCTGCCTCAAGGCCGGTGCTGATACGGTGATGGATCTTTCCATGGGCGGCGAGCTTGACGCCATCCGCCGCGAGATATTGGGAAGCTGTCCCATCCCCCTGGGCACCGTGCCCATTTACCAGTCCATTGCCGAGGTGGTGGAGAAGCAGAAGAAAAAGATCGGTGAGGTCACGGTTGCCCAGATGTTCAAGGGCATTGAACAGCAGGCCAAGGACGGCGTCGACTTCATGACCATCCATTCCGGCATCACCAGAAGCACCATGGACCGGGTCCGTAACCATAAGCGGCTCATGGGCGTGGTCAGCCGGGGCGGCTCCTTCACCATCGAGTGGATGAGCTACAACAACAAAGAAAATCCCATGCACGAACATTTTGACGAGCTGCTG